>NZ_JBSFGJ010000028.1:0-45697 GCF_053596515.1 Nonomuraea sp. NPDC001684 | reverse complement strand
ACGCCCAGCGGCGCAGCTCGCGCTCCCGCTCGATCGGCAGGTCGAGGATCTCGGCGAGGTCGCCGTCGGTCGGCTCGGCGTCGACCACGAGGGCGCGGCCGTCGTCGCTGAACCTGGCCTCGACGGTGGTGCCGGTGCCGGGCAGCGTCGACAGGTGCAGCCGCCGGCGGCGGCTCAGGTCCCACACCTGCGACCGGTCCTCGCTGTCGGCGACGAAGCCGTAGCGGCCGTCGGGGCTGACGCCGTTGAGTATCGCGCCGCCGGGGGCGGTGAGGGGCTTACGGGTGGCGACGTCCCACCACTGCTCGCCGTCGGAGCCGTGCGGCACCGCGAGCCGGCGGCCGGTGCGGTCGAACTCCAGCGCCCCGAACCCGCTCGCCCTGCTCGCGAACCGGCCGCCGAGGCGGCTGCCGGTGACGGCGTCCCACAGCCGCACGCCCTTGTCGTCCAGGGCGGCCAGCAGGCGGCCGTCGAGGCTCACGGCGACGCTCCGCACGCCCGCGCCGAGTCCGGCCAGCTCGTGCAGCTTCCGGCCGGTCGGGACGTCCCAGACGCGAGCGGTGCCGTCCGTCACGGAGGCCAGGACGTGACCGTCCGTGCTGAGCGCCTGCACGCTCCCCGCGTCCACGTACGGCGCCACGAACACGTCGGTGACGTGCTGGGAGCCCGCGTCGTACAGAGCGCCCGCCGTCTCGATCAGCGCCGGGGCCAGCCGCCAGGCCGCCACGGAGAGCAGGCCGGCCAGCGCGGGCTCCAGCTCGCGCAGCCCGGCGGCGCGCAGCGCCAGCTCCCTGGCCAGGGCCTCGTCCCGTTGCCGGGCCGACTCCCTGCGCAGATACTCCGCCGCGCCGAGCCCGCCCAGCGCCACCACCAGCAGCACCGCCAGCACGGCGGCGAGCAGGCCGCGCCGCCGGGTGCGCCTGCGGGCCTGCCCGGCGGCGGCGTCCAGGAAGTCGCGCTCGCGTCCGGCCAGGGTGAGGTCCTTGCGTTCGGTGGCGGCCCACTGCAGCGTGCGGTCCAGGTTGGTGCCCTGGAGCAGGTCGGCGGGCTTGCGGCCGTGGGCGTCCCACTCTGCGGCGGCCTCGGCCAGGCGGCGGTGCACGGGCAGCCCCTCGCGGTTGCCCGCCAGCCAGTCGCGCAGCCGCGGCCACGCCTGCACCAGGCCGGGGGCGACCAGCTCGTACGCGTCACCGCCCGGCGCCAGGATGCCCGCCGAGACGAACACGGCGAGCATCGAGTCGACCGCCTTGGCCTCGGGCAGCTCCTCGCGCTCCACGGGACGCAGGCCGTCGCCGTCGAGCAGCCGCAGGAAGACCTCGGGCACGGCCGTCCGCTCGTCCTCGCTCAGCTCGCCGTACAGCTCTTCGGCGATCGCCCCCAGATCGGGCCCGGCCCGCCCCCTCAGCTCCCCCGCCACGATCCCGCCACGGGCCAAGGGGTCGCCGGCGTCCCGGCGGGCGCCCTCCCCCAGCAGGCGGAGCAGCAGGTCCCCGGCGGCGGGACGGGCGGCGGGATCACGGGCGGTGGCCGCCGACACCAGCGGGGCCAGCTCCTCCGGCAGCCCGGCGACGTCCGCCTCGAACTCCAGCACCCGGCCCACGACCGCCATCGGCTCGCCGGCCTCGACCGCGTCGCGCCCCCGCGCCGCGAACAGCACCACCATCCCCCACGCCCACACGTCGGCCGCCTCGGTGGCGGCGCGCCCGGTGAGCACCTCGGGCGCCATGTAGCCCGGCGTGCCCATGATCGGCCCGGTCGTGGTCGGCCCCACCTCCCTGGCCACGCCGAAGTCGATCACGCGCGGGCCGTCCGGGCCCAGGATGATGTTGTCCGGCTTGAGGTCGCGGTGGACGATCCCGGCCCGGTGGATGGCCGTCAGCGCGGTCGCGACGCCGATCGCCAGGCGGCGCAGCGCGTCCCCCTCGTACGCCCCCGCCTCCGCGGCCACCTCGCGCAGGCTCGGCCCCGGGACGTACTCGCTGACGATGTACAGCGGCGCGTCGTCCACCTGCGCCTCGATCACCCTGGCCGTGCAGAACGAGGCCACCCGCTGGGCCGCCGCCGCCTCCTTGGCCAGCCTGGACCGCGACTCCGCGCTGTCGGACCTGGGCACCTTGACCGCGACGCGCTCCCCGGCCTCGCCGTACGCCTCGTAGACCACGCCCTGGCCGCCCGCGCCCAGCCGTGCGGCCAGCCAGTAACGGCCCAAGCGGTGAGGGTCGGACGAAATCAGGGGAGCCATCAGATGTGCCATTCTGATCGACATCTCCTCCGAAAAGGAAGGCCGCGTGGAATTCCGCATCATGGGGCCGCTCGACGTCCGCGACGGCGGCCGGGATCGCACCCCCACGACCCCGAAGCACCGGGACCTGCTGGCGATGTTCCTGCTGAACGCGGGCCGCCCGCTGACCGTGGAACGGCTGCGCCGGCTGCTGTGGCCACGCGAGGGCGGCGACCGCTCCGACTCCCTCGTCCGCGGGTACGTGGGCCAGCTCCGCCAGCTCCTGGGCAAGGACGTGATCACCACCGTGTCCGGCTCGTACGTGCTGGCGATCGGCGCCCACCAGCTCGACGTCGACCGGTTCCGGCTGCTGGTCGACCGCGGCTCGTACGAGGAGGCGCTGTCGCTGTGGCGCGGCCCCGCCCTGGAGGACCTCGACCCCCACGGCGAGCGGTGGGAGGAGACCCGGCGCCTGCGCGAGGAGCTGGAGGAGCTGCGGCTGCTCGCCCTGGAACGCCGCGTCCAGGCCGACCTCGACGCCGGCCGCCACCGCGAGCTGCTGGCCGAGCTGAAACGGCTGACCAAGCAGCACCCGCTGTGGCAGCGCTTCCGCGGCCAGTACATGCTGGCCCTCTACCGCAGCGGCCGCCGGGTCGACGCGCTGGCCGCGTACGCGGTGCTGCGCGACCAGCTCGACGGCGGCCACGCGATCGAGCCCGACCCCGAGCTGCAACTGCTCTACCACCGCATGCTCCACGACGACGTGTCGCTGCACGTCTCGGCGGGCCCCCCGGTGCTGCTGCCGCCGGACATCGCGAACTTCACCGGCCGCGCCGACCTGCTCGACCGGGTGGTCGGCGGCCACGTCGTCGTGCACGGCCAGGCCGGCGCGGGCAAGTCGGCCCTGGCCGTGCACGCCGCCTGGCGGGCCCGCGAGTCCTTCCCCGACGGCATCCTGTACGCCGACCTGCGCGAGACCACGGCCCCCTCGGCCGTCCTGGAGGACTTCCTGCGCTGGCTCGGCTGCCCGGCCCAGGCCATCCCGGCCGGGCTGGAGCAGCGCGAGCGCCTGTTCCGCACCTACACGGCCAACCGCCGACTGCTGGTCCTGCTGGACAACGCCGCCGGCGAGGCCCAGGTGCGCCCGCTGCTGACGTCCTGCCCGACGGTCGTGACCAGCCGCTCGTCGCTGGGCGGCCTGACCGGCGCGACCCGGCTGTCGGTCGGCGTGCTCGGTCAGGAGGACGCCCTGGCCCTGCTCGTGGCCGGCTCAGGACGGCCCGCGGACGAGGCGCTGCACCGGCTGGCCCGCTTCTGCGGCGGCCTGCCGATCGCGCTGCGCATCGCCGCGTCCAGGCTGGCGGCCCGCCCGAACTGGACGGTGGACTACCTGGTGGGCCTGCTTGAGGACGAGCACAAGCGGCTCGACCGGCTGCACGCGGGCGACCAGACGGTCCGCAGCGTGTTCGCCATCGGCTACGACGGGCTACCCGAACCGGCCAGGCGGACGTTACGCGGCCTCGGCGCCCTGTCGGCCCCCGACTTCGCCGACTGGCTCACCGACCGGCTCGGCGGCGGCGCCGAGGCCCTGGTGGACGCCGGCCTGCTGGAGACGCACGGCGTGGACGCGGCCGGCCAGATCCGCTACCGCATGCACGACCTGACCCGGCTGTTCGCGCGCGAGCAGCCGCTGCCGGGCGTGCTGGCCGAGGTGTCGGAGCTCGTTCTGGCCCGGGTGCGCGCCTCGCGCTTCTCGCTGGTGTCGGGCGACCCCGCCACGGCCGTGGCGACCAGGGACATCAGGGAGTCGGTCGAGTGGCTGGACGCCGAGCGGCCGTTCCTGGCGAGCCTGGTGGCCGATCTGCACGCCGCCGGGCTCGACGAGCCGTGCTGGCGGCTGGCGCACCTGCTGGGGCCGTACCTGGAGCGGCACCGGTTCCTCGACGACTGGCGGGCGGTCTCGGAGCGGGCGCTGGAGTCCGCGCGGCGGGCCGGCGACGACCGGGGCGAGGCGCTCGTCCTGCTCGGCCAGGGCGACCTGCACCTGGCCGAGCGCGAATGGGACCTGGCCCACGAGAAGCTGCGGCTGGCGCTCGGCATGTTCCTGCGGCAGGGCCGCACCCGCGACGTCAACCACACCCGGCGCCGCCTGGGCCGGGTGCACCTGGAGCGGGACCGGCTGGAGGAGGCCGAGCGGGCGCTGCTGGCCTGCCTGGAGGCGGCCGACCACCAGCGGGACGCCGCCGACGCCGAGCGCGTGCTCGGCGCGGTGCTGCGCCGCGCGGGCCGGCTGGAGGAGGCCGCCGTCCACCTCCTGGCGGCCGTCGGTCACCTGACGGAGCTGGGCGACCGTCACCGGCAGGCCGACACCCTGCTCGACCTGGCCGCCGTACGGCTGGCGCAGGGCGCCAAGGCCGACGCCAGGTCGGCCGCCGAACGTGCCAGGGGCATCGCCGTACGGCTCGGCGACCGCCTGCTGGACGCGTACGCGCTGCTGGCCCTGGCCGGGGTCAACCGGGCCGAGGGGGCCGTCGGGCGCGCCCGCGAGCTGGCCGCGGCCGCCCTGGAGGTCTTCGACGAGACCGGCGACCGCCGTGCCGCCGCCAACGCCCGCGCCTTCCTGTCCACCCCCTGACCCCGTCCCCCGCCGCCCCCGCTGCTCGGCTTGGTGACGAGTCCGTCGCGTCGGGTGGTGAGGGCCGGGGGCCCGGCTTACAGTGATCGTGTGGCCGATGACCTCAAGCCCGCCCGGACGACGTCCGCCCGCCGCGGCGCCGCGCTGGCCGTCGCCGTCGCGGCCGCCCTCCTGGTGCTCACCGCGATCATGCCCTGGGCCGGCGTCGAGGCCCGCAGCGACCTGATCGGCGCCGGCGTCTCCGACGACGTGCGCGGCGTCGACGTCAGCACGGGCCTCTACACGCTGCTCGCCGGGCTGGCCGCGCTGGCGCTCGGCGTCACGGGCCTGCTGGGCGGCCGGCCGCGCGTGGCGGCGCTGGCGGTGGTGCCGGGCGCGGTGGCCACGCTGCTGCTGGTGATGTTCGTCGCCGACCCGCAGCGCGTCGGCGACCGGCTCTCCATCGACCTGGGCGGGCTGCTGTCGGTCGAGCCGGTCATCAGGTTCGGCTGGTTCGCCGCGCTGGCCTGCTCGGTCGCGATCGTGGTGCTGTCCGTGCTGGCCCTGGTGCGCCGCGCACGCTGACCCGCCCGGCCCGGCGGGATCACCGGCAGGATCACCGGCGGGGTCACCGGCGGGGTCAGTCGAAGAAGCCGAGGCGGCGCAGCTGCTTGGGGTCGCGCTGCCAGTCCTTGGCCACGCTGATCCGCAGGTCGAGGTAGACCCGCGTGCCGAGCAGCGCCTCGATCTGCTTGCGGGCCTTGGTGCCCACGTCGCGCAGCCGCTCGCCCTTGTGCCCGATGACGATGGCCTTCTGGGAGGGCCGCTCGACGAACATGTGGGCGTAGATGTCGAGCAGGTCGTCGCGCCCCTCGCGGGGCATCATCTCGTCGACCACCACGGCGATCGAGTGCGGCAGCTCGTCGCGCACGCCCTCCAGGGCCGCCTCCCTGATGAGCTCGCCCACCATCACCTGCTCGGGCTCGTCGGTGAGCTGCCCGCCCTCGTACAGCGGCGGCGACTGGGGCAGGTGCTCGATCAGCACGTCGCCCAGCACGTCGAGCTGCTCGCCCGACTGCGCCGACACCGGCACGACCGCCGCGAACTCGGCCACCTGCGACACCGCGAGCAACTGCTGGGCGACCTGCTCCCGGCTCGCCAGGTCGCACTTGGTCACCACGGCGACCACCGGCGTCTTCTTCACCGCCGCCAGCTTGTCGGCGATGAAGCGGTCGCCCTTGCCGATCGGCTCGTTGGCCGGCACGCAGAAGCCGATCACGTCGACCTCGGTGAGCGTGGACAGCACCAGGCTGTCCAGCCGCTCGCCGAGGAGGGTGCGCGGCCGGTGCAGGCCCGGCGTGTCCACGATGACGATCTGGGCGTCGGGGCGGTGCACGATGCCCCTGATGACCCGCCTGGTCGTCTGCGGCTTGGACGAGGTGATCGCCACCTTGGCGCCGACCAGGGCGTTCATCAATGTGGACTTGCCGACGTTCGGCCTTCCCACGAAGCAGGCGAATCCGGCGCGATGATTGTCTGGCGAAGTCACATTGTGCATTGTCGCTTATCAGCTGCCATGTTCACGCCACCAGGCGAACGCGTCGGGCAGCGCCAGAGGTGTCCAGGCCGGCGTCGTCAGGCCGCCGGCCTCGTGCTCGGTCACCCACCGGTAGTCGTTGATCTCCTCGCCGTCGGGGGTCGGCGTGCCGGAGGCGAGGGTGCAGGCGTACATGGCGATGACGTACGCCACCTCGTGGCCGTTGGGGTAGACCGTGCGGTACTCGGGGCCGCCGTAGACGCCGATCAGCCCGCGTACCTCGACCTCGATGGCCAGCTCTTCGCGCAGCTCCCTGACCACCGCGTCCTGCGGGCGCTCATCGGGGTCGACGCCGCCGCCGGGGGTGGCCCACAGGCCGTCGTCGCCGTGCCGGGCCATCAGCACCCGTCCGGCGCGGTCGAAGACGCACCCGTTGACCGACGGCAGCATGAGCAGGTCGTTGCCGATCTTGGCGCGCAGCCGGGCCAGGAACGGCGACATGGCCACGTCAGGACCTCAGCGTGCCGTCGGGACCGGCCACGAGCAGCGCCTTGACGCCCAGCTCGGCCGCGACCGCCTCGTCAGCCGGGTCCGGCTCGCCCGCCGTCACCAGCGCGACCGCCTCCAGCGAGCGCGCGCCGCCGGAGACGGCCATGGCCACCGCGACCTGCACGGCCGACAGCCTCAGCGACGACAACGCGACGCCGGTCGCCGAGTACGTGCGGCCGGTCTCGTCGCGCACGGCGGCGCCCTCGGCGGCCTCGTTGCGCGCCCTGACCGCCCGCGCCAGGGTGATGATCTTGCTGTCTTCAGGATCGAGAGTCACGGGAACCAGGTTAGGCCGTGGACATCGACAGCAGGGCGGCGACCAGCTTCCTCGTCCGGTCCCGGTCCACGTCGCTCATGCCCGCGTGCACGACCGACACCAGCGTGTCGCCGTCCCGCGACAGCACGACGTCGAGGGCGTACGGGTAGCCGTTCAGCCGTCCGCGCAGCCGTGCCGCGGCGGCCTCGTCCCCGGAGCGGGCGGCGTCGCCGACGTCCAGCCTGCGGGCCCGCAGGGCGGTGCCGCCCGACGTCCGGATCTCCCTGCACGACTCCAGGGCGTCGCTGAGGTCGTCGAAGCGCGCCTCGGCCTCGTCGCCGGCGTACCTGGCCAGGCCGACGGCCGCCCGCTCGCCCAGGCCGTCCCCCTGGTAGCTGACCGCCGCCTGGCCGGTGAGCCCCTCCTCGGGCGCCTGCCCGGCCGCCACGTCGAGCGCGGCCCGGCACGCCTGGTCCACCCGGCCGAACGGCACCCGCCAGGCCTGCTCGGGCCGTTGCGCGAAGCCGTCCGGCAGGCTCGGCCGCCTGGTGAGCACCTCACGGAGCTGGGCCATGGCCTGGGCGTCGACGACGGCCGCCACCTTCCCGTCCGCCCCGCCGCCGCTGCCCGCGCAGCCCGCCAGGGTCGCGGCCAGCAGCCCGTACACGATGATCCGCGCTTTCATGATTCCCCCTGGACCGCAGCCTCCCCCGGCGACGAATGCGGCAATCTCCGCAGAGGTTCCACCAAACGCAAAAAGGGTGCCCTCGCCCGGTTTCCAGACGAGAACACCCTTTACGCCGATCGACGTCCTGGCCGGCTAGCTGGCCGGAACGCCGTCGTCCCCCCAGGAGCGCCCTCCGGCCGCGAACCCCACCCGGCGTTCGGACGCTTCCTCGTGACACCCACCGCACCGGGTGTCAGGTATGAGACTGCCGGACCCCGCTTGCAGACGACTTGTAGAACGCTTGCGACATCTCCCCGCAAAGTGGTCAGTCACGGTCGGCGGCGGCCTGGACGTCGTCCTCCGCGGACGGCGCGACCCGGCGGACGACGACCGTGCTGATGCGGTTGCGCCGCCCGGCCAGGCTCTCGGCCGTCAGCTCCAGCCCCGCCACCTCCGCCTGCGACCCGGCGATCGGCACCCGGCCGAGCGCGTGGGCCAGCAGGCCGCCGACGGTCTCGACGTCGTCGACCTCGATCTCTGTGTCGAACAGCTCGCCCAGCTCGTCGACCGGCATGCGGGCGGTCACCCGCAGCGCGCCCTCGGACATGGTCTCCACGCGCGGGGCCTCCTGGTCGTACTCGTCGGTGATCTCGCCGACGATCTCCTCCAGGACGTCTTCGATGGTGACCAGGCCGGCGGTGCCGCCGTACTCGTCGATGACGATCGCGATGTGGATCTGCCGGGCCTGCATCTCGCGCATGAGCTGGTCGATGGGCTTGCTCTCCGGCACGTACGCGGCCCGCCGCATGATCGACTCGACCGTCTCCTTGCCGCCGCCCTCGCCCGACTCGTGGATCTTGCGGGCGATGTCCTTGAGGTAGGCGATGCCGATGACGTCGTCCTCGTTCTCGCCCACGACCGGGATGCGGGAGAAGCCGCTGCGCAGCGCGAGCGACAGCGCCTGGCTGATCGTCTTGCCGCGCTCGATGTAGACCATGTCGGTGCGGGGCACCATGACCTCGCGGACCAGCGTGTCGCCCAGCTCGAAGACCGAGTGGATCATCTCGCGCTCGTCCGGCTCGATCACCCGGCGCTCCTCGGCCAGGTCGACCAGGTCGCGCAGCTCGGCCTCGGAGGTGAACGGGCCGTCGCGGAAGCCCTTGCCGGGGGTCAGGGCGTTGCCGAGCAGGATGAGCAGCTTGGGCAGCGGGCCGAAGATGCGGGTCAGGCCGTAGACGATCGGCGCCCCGGCCAGCGCGACCGGCTCGGCGTGCTGGCGCCCCAGCGTCCGCGGCATGACCCCGACGACGACGTAGCTCACCACGATCATGACGGCCGCGGCGGCCACGTAGGCCCAGCCCTGGTCGTGCATGAGGTCGATGAACAGCAGCGTGGCGATGACCGTCGCCACCAGCTCGCAGCTCAGGCGCAGCAGCAGGAGCAGGTTGAGGTAGCGGGGCGGGTCGGTGACGATGGCCTGGAGCCGATCGGCCCCGCGCCGGCCCTCGCGCACGAACTCCTCCGCGCGCACCCGGGAGATGCGCGTCAGTGCCGTTTCCGCACTGGCGATCAGGCCACCGATGATCACAAGGGCGATGGCCCACAGCAACCAGGCGTTCACCGCGAGTCGCGCACCTCCTGCCAGGACTCGAGCATCTGGGCCTGCAGCCCGAACATCTCCTTGTGCTCCTCGGGCTCGGCGTGGTCGTAGCCGAGCAGGTGCAGGATGCCGTGGGTGCACAGCAGCTCCAGCTCGGCCTGGGCGCTGTGCCCGGCCTCCTTGGCCTGCCTGGCCGCGACCTGCGGGCAGAGCACGACGTCGCCGAGCAGCGCCGGGTCGGCCGGGCTCTCGCCGTCGCCGCGCGCGCCGCCGCCGGGACGCAGCTCGTCCATCGGGAAGGCCAGCACGTCGGTCGGGCCGGGCTCGCCCATCCACTTCTCGTGCAGCTCGGACATGGCGTCTTCGTCGACCACCACGATGGACAGCTCGGCGAGCGGGTTGATGCCCATCTCGCCGAGCACGTGGGTGGCCAGCGCGACGAGGTTCTCCTCGTCGACGCCGACGCCGGACTCGTTGTTGATCTCGATGCTCACGGGCGTCGTTTCCCCCGGTGGATGGCCTTCGGCTCCTGGGCGGCCTGGGTGGCGTCGTAGCGCCCGTAGGCGTCGACGATGTCGCTCACCAGCTTGTGGCGCACCACGTCGGCGCTGGACAGGCGGGCGAAGTGGATGTCGGGGATGCCCTCCAGGATGTCCTGGACGACCCGCAGCCCGCTCACCGTGCCCGAGGGCAGGTCGACCTGGGTCACGTCGCCGGTCACCACGATCTTGGAGTTGAACCCCAGCCGGGTCAGGAACATCTTCATCTGCTCGGCCGAGGAGTTCTGGGCCTCGTCGAGGATGATGAAGGCGTCGTTGAGGGTACGGCCGCGCATGTACGCCAGCGGCGCGACCTCGATCGTGCCCGCGGCCATCAGCTTCGGGATCGAGTCGGGGTCGACCATGTCGTGCAGCGCGTCGTAGAGCGGCCGCAGGTAGGGGTCGATCTTCTCGTAGAGGGTGCCGGGCAGGAAGCCGAGCCGCTCGCCCGCCTCGACCGCCGGCCTGGTCAGGATGATGCGGTTGACCCGCTTCTCCTGCAGCGCGCGCACGGCCTTGGCCATCGCCAGGTACGTCTTGCCGGTGCCCGCGGGCCCGATGCCGAACACGATCGTGTGCTGGTCGATCGCGTCGACGTACCGCTTCTGGTTGACGGTCTTCGGCCTGATCGTGCGGCCGCGGGAGGACAGGATGTCGAGCGAGAGCACCTCGGCCGGACGGTCGGAGGTCATG
This sequence comes from Nonomuraea sp. NPDC001684, assembly GCF_053596515.1. Classification (NCBI taxonomy): domain Bacteria; kingdom Bacillati; phylum Actinomycetota; class Actinomycetes; order Streptosporangiales; family Streptosporangiaceae; genus Nonomuraea; species Nonomuraea sp. NPDC001684. The sequence continues at coordinate 35,021 of NZ_JBSFGJ010000028.1, read as the reverse complement.
CGCAGCATGGCGATGCTCCGCTCGACCGCGTCGGGCGTGAGCTCGCCCCCGCTGCGCAGCACCTCGACCAGCTCCTCGAACAGGCGCACGACCGCGCCGCTCTCGTCGGGGCTGCCGGTGACGGTGATCTCGTTGCCCCGCACGTGGATGTCGGCCCTGAAGGCGCCCTCGATGACGCGAAGCAGCTCGTCACGGGAGCCGAGGAGGCTGACCATCGGGTATTCGTCCGGAATCAGCACCTTGGCTTGAGTGCGCGAGGGAGGTGCCGTGCGTCGGGATTCATGTAGTTCGGACATGGGCAGGCCAGCGGCCTGATGCCTCCCGGTCTGTTCGGTGTTCTTCTCCGCCCATCGTATCCGGCACCAGGCTGATTGCTCGCGTCAATATCAGCCGGGCGGCCACGTGAGGTCACGCCCTCCGAGAACATGGGCGTGCACGTGGAAGACGGTCTGGCCGGCGCCGGGGCCGGTGTTGAAGACGATCCGGTAGCCCCCCTCGGCCACGCCGTCCTGGACGGCGACGGCGTGCGCGGCCTTGAGCACGTCGTCGGCGAGCCCGTCGTCGGCGGCGGCCATGGAGGCCGCGTCGGGATGGTGCGCGCGCGGGATGACCAGCACGTGCGTCGGGGCCTGCGGATTGATGTCGCGGAACGCCAGCGCCCTGGCGTTCTCGTAGACGACGTCGGCCGGAATTTCCTTGGCCACGATTTTGCAGAAGAGGCAGTCGCTCACGGCAGTACCCTATCGAGAGCGACCGTTCGGCAGTCCGTTGCGAATCGGTAATCCGTGGTGTCGTGCGCCCGAAGATCCGCGCGGTTAGGGTGAGTATGCGACACTTCAGAGCAAAAAAGTTGATTCAGGGTCGGGCGAGCGCCACCTGGCGAGGAACACGACTGGGTAATGCACCCTAAGGAACCGGGGAAACCTTCAGAACCGGAAGAGAGTAAACCCTCTGGGAAGGCCGCGCGTCCCACTGATGTGACCACCGAAACCCTTCTGGCCGACAGGTCGATGGGGGCGGTGCCGGTCGGGTGGGATGCCGACATGGCCGTGACCGCGCTCTACAGCGCGCATTTCCGGTCATTGGTGCGTCTCGCGGTGTTGCTGGTGCGTGACATGGCAACCGCCGAGGAAGTCGTGCAGGACGCGTTCGTCGCCATTCACGGCGCCTGGCGCAGACTGCGCGATCCCGACAAAGCACTCGCTTACCTGCGTCAGTCTGTCGTCAACCGGTCCCGTTCCGTGCTGCGTCACCGCGCGGTCGTCGAGAAGTACGCACCCAAGGGCCTGCCGGACGCCCCGAGCGCCGAGAACGGCGCGATCGGCGAGCTGGAACGCTCCGCCGTCATCGAGGCGTTACGCGCCCTGCCGACCCGACAGAGAGAAGCACTGGTTCTGCGTTATTACGGAGATCTGTCCGAAGCTGAGATCGCCCACGCCATGGGCATCAGCAAGGGCGCGGTCAAGAGCCACACCGCCCGTGGAATGGCCGCGTTGCGGTCCGTCCTGGAGAAGATGTCATGACCCAGCCCCCCGACGAGTACGGCGACGTCCTGCGCCGTGCGCTCCGCGCGGAGGCGGACGCGGTCGTGCCCTCGCCGGAAGGACTGCAGATCATCCGCGCCCGCATCGAGCGGCGCGGCGTCCGTAACCTGTTCTGGTGGCGTGCGGGCGCGGCGGCGGTCAGCGCCGTGCTGGTGGCGGGGACGATCGTGATGGTCGTTCCCGGGCTGCGCTCCCAGATCTTCGAGACGCCCGTCAAGGTGGTGGACAACTCGACCACCACCCCCGGCAACTCCTCCACCAGGCTGTCCACGCCGCCCAGGCGCGACAGTCACAGCGCCGAGCCGCCGCCCGCGGTGGTCGTGCCGCCGAGCCACAGCGAGACCCATCGGCCCTCGGAGACGGCCAGGTCGACCAGGCAGCCCACGCCGTCGCCGACGCCGTCCTCGACGCCCTGCCCGAGCGGTGAGGCCGCCGGCGACCAGGAGTGCCCCGAGATCACGCCGACCCCCACGCCGACCCCGTCGGAGACGACCGACTCGCCGACGTCGTGCCCCTCCGACGAGTGCCCGCCGGACGACCTGCCCACCGGCCCGAGCGACCTGAGCAGCCCGCTGGTGGACGTGCCGCACACGACACCCTGAGCTGGAATCACCAGCGCCCGGTACGCGCGAGCAGCACGGCCGCCGCCGCCACCCCCGCCGTGGAGGTGCGCAGCACGGTGGGCCCGAGCAGCACGGGCACCGCCTTGGCCGCGGCGAACCTGCGCAGCTCCTCCTCCGAGACCCCGCCCTCCGGCCCCACGACGACGACGATGTCGCCGCCGGGCGGCAGTGCCACCTTCGACAGCGGCTCGGCGGCCTCCTCGTGCAGCACGAGCCCCAGCGCCGCGTCGGCCAGCAGCCCCTCGACCTGGGCGGTGGAGGCGAGCTCGGCCACCTGCGGCAGGTGGAACCGGCGCGCCTGCTTGCCGGCCTCGCGGGCCGTGGCACGCCAGCGGCCCAGCGCCTTGGCGATCTTGTCGCCCTTCCACTGCGTGATGCTGCGCGAGGCGGCCCAGGGCACGATCACGTCGACCCCCACCTCGGTCATCATCTCGACGGCCAGCTCGCCCCTGTCGCCCTTGGGCAGCCCCTGGACGACCACCAGCCGCCGCGCGGGCGGCTCGACGGTGTAGCGGGCGAGCACGTCGAGCGCGAGCGCGTCCTTGAACACCTCGCGCACCACGCACTCGGCGACGTCGCCCGCGCCGTTGGTCAGGTCGACCCGCTCGCCGGCGCGCAGGCGCCGCACGGAGGCCGCGTGCCGCCCCTCAGGGCCGTCGAGCGTGAGCTCGGCGCCGTTGAGGTCCTCGGCGAGGAACACGGGGACGGTCACGGGTGATCGTCACCTGCCGTTGAAGGCGTCACGCAGGCGGGAGAAAAAACCCTGCTGCCCCGGGGCGAACTTTCCCGGCGGCCGCTCCTCGCCGCGCAGCCTGGACAGCTCGCGCAGCAGGTCCTCCTGCGTCTGGTCGAGCCGCATCGGGGTCTCGACGTTGACGTGGATGAGCAGGTCGCCCCTGCCGGACTCGTTGAGCCGCTGCACGCCGCGCCCGTACATGGTGATGACCTGGCCGGACTGGGTGCCGGGGCGCACGTCGATCTCCTCGGAGCCGTCGAGCGTCTCGACTGCGAGGATGGTGCCGAGCGCGGCGGCCGTCATCGGGATCTGGACCGTGCAGTGGAGGTCGTCGCCGCGCCGCTCGAAGATCTCGTGCGCGCGTTCGACGATCTCCAGGAACAGGTCTCCGGGCGGGCCGCCGCCGGGGCCGACCTCGCCCTCGCCGGCGAGCTGGATGTGGGTGCCGTCCTCGACGCCCGCGGGGATGCGGACCTTGATCGTACGGCGGGTGCGCACCCGGCCGTCGCCCGAGCACTCCTGGCAGGGGTGGCGGATGATGCTGCCGAAGCCGCCGCACTGGGGGCACGGCCGCGAGGTCATGACCTGGCCCAGGAACGAGCGGGTGACCTGGGAGATCTCGCCGCGCCCGTTGCACATGTCACAGGTGTCGGGGTGGGTGCCGGGGGCCGCGCCGGCGCCGTGGCACACCTCGCACAGCACGGCGGTGTCCACGACCAGCTCGCGGGTGGTGCCGAACGCCGTCTCGCGCAGGTCGAGCTCGACCCGGATGGTGGCGTTGCGGCCCCTCCTGGCGCGCGAGCGCGGCCCGCGGGTGCCGCCCGCGGTGCCGAAGAAGGCGTCCATGATGTCGCTGAAGGGGAAGCCCGCGCCGAAGCCGCCGGCGCCCGCGCCCGCACCCGCGCCGCCGCCGAAGGGGTCGCCGCCCAGGTCGTACATCTGGCGCTTGTTCGGATCGGACAGCACCTCGTAGGCCTGCGTGATCTCCTTGAACCGCTCCTGGGTCTCAGGATCGGGGTTCACGTCGGGGTGCAGCTCGCGGGCGAGGCGGCGGTAGGCCTTCTTGATCTCGTCCTGACTGGCGTCACGGCGCACCCCGAGGGTGGCGTAGTAGTCGCTGTTTGCCACTTATCGACCTCTTAAGATGCAGCCAGGATCTGGCTGACGTAGCGTGCCACCGCGCGTACGGCGCCCATCGTCACGGGGTAGTCCATCCTCGTGGGACCCAGCACGCCGAGCCGGGCCAGTTGGTTGTCGCCAGAACCGTATCCGGTTGCGACGATGGACGTGCCGCGAAGGTAGGGGTTTTCCGAGCCGATGCGCACGGTGAGCGCGGACGGGGTGTCTGTGGATGTCTCGCCGAGCAACCGCATGAGCACGACCTGCTCCTCCAGCGCCTCCAGCACGTCGCGCAGGCCGGTGGAGAAGTCGGCGCCCGCGAGATTGGCCGCGCCGGCGAACACGATCTTCTCGTCATGGCGTTCGACGAGGGTTTCGAGCAGCACCGACAGGATCGTGGCCACGGCGGGCCGGTCCTCGGCGGGCAGCCGCTCGGGCAGGTCGGCGACCAGCTCGGGGACGTTGCTCAGCCCGCAGCCGTCGAGGCAGGAGTTGAGCACCGCGCGCAGATGGGCGATGCGGTCGTCCTCCACCACCTCGGGCAGCTCGATCACGCGCTGCTCGACGCGCCCGGTGTTGGTGATCAGCACGAGCATGACCCGCCGCTCGTTGAGCGGGACCAGCTCGACGTGCCTGACCGTGGAACGGGTCAGCGTCGGGTACTGCACGACCGCTACCTGCCTGGTGAGCTGCGCGAGCAGCCGCACGGTGCGGAAGACCACGTCGTCGAGGTCGACCGCGCCGGCGAGGAAGGTCTCGATCGCCCGCCGCTCGGCCCCCGACAGGGGCTTGACCTGCGAGAGCCGGTCGACGAACAGGCGGTAGCCCTTGTCCGTCGGCACGCGGCCCGCGCTGGTGTGCGGCTGGGTGATGTACCCGTCCTCCTCCAGCGCGGCCATGTCGTTCCTGACCGTTGCCGGGGAGACCTTGAGGTTGTGGCGCTCCGCCAGCGCCTTGGAGCCCACCGGTTCGTTGGTGGACACGTAGTCTTCGACAATGGCGCGGAGCACCGCCAGCTTCCGTTCGTCGAGCACGTGCTCACCTCCTGCCTCTGCCTAACAGGGAAACGACAGGTCTAGCACTCCGTGTTCCCGAGTGCCAAGTGTACGGCTCTCGCCCACAAGGTGCGATAACACCAGGTCCCATCCTGTTGCTAGCGACTTACAAGCGACAGGCCTCACACTTGCCGCATGACCGACAATTCCCAGCCCCCGCAGTACGGACCGCCCCAGGGGCAGGGTCCCTACTACGGTCAGCCGAACCAGTACGCCCAGCCTCCGTACCAGCCCCAGCAGCACGGCCAGCCGCCCTACCAGCAGCAACAGCCGCCCGCCCAGTACGGCCCCCCGCCCCAGTACGACCAGCAGAACCAGTACGGCCAGCAGAACCAGTACGCCCACCCCGACCAGTACGGCCCCCACAACCAGTACGGCGGCCAGCCGCAGTTCCCGGCCAGGATCGACGGCAAGGCGATCAAGCCGCGCCTGTGGTGGATCGCCGTCGTGTGGGCCGTGGCCGTCGTGCTCGGCGTCGTGGGCGTGGTCGTGTTCGCCGGCGGCGTGCTGAGCAGCGTCTCGGACATGGCCCCGACGAGCACGTTCGCGTCGGGCGAAAGCGTGAAGGTCGCGATCGACCCCGCCAAGCGCCCGGCCGTCTACATCGCCACCGACACGCGGGTCAACTACCAGTGCGAGATCTCCGGCGGCCCGGCCCAGGCCAGGCTGGTCAAGGTCTCCGGCACCCAGACGCTCAGCGCCGGCGGCACCACCTGGCAGGAGATCCTCGCCGTCAACGCCCCCGCCAAGGGCGACTACCAGCTGACCTGCGCCACGCAGGAGGAGTCGTCGGCCCGCTTCGGCGTGGGCCGTGACGTGCTGTCCGCGGCGGGCGGCCTGTTCGGCGGGGTGGCGGCGCTGTTCCTGTTCCCCGGCGCCGGCCTGCTCATCGGCATCATCGGCACCGTCGTCGTCCTCGTACGGCGCAGCGGCGCGCGTAAGCGCCTTGCGGTCAGCGGGTGATTTGCTACGGTCCCCGTGTGTACGAGGGCGATGTGCTGGCGGGCAATTGGCGGCGGCCGGGCAAGGGCAAGATCCCGAAGGTGCCCGCCGAACTCGACCTGGTCGTGGAGGACGCCGACAGCGGCTTCTGCGGCGCCGTGGTGGCCTGCGACAAGGAGGCCGTCACCCTGGAGGACCGGTTCGGCAAACGCCGACTGTTCCCGCTGGCGCCGGCCGCGTTCCTGCTGGAGGGCAGGCCCGTGACGCTGGTGCGCCCGACGGCCGCGGCCCCGGCGGGGCCCAGGCGCAGCGCGTCCGGGTCCATCGCCGTGGAGGGGCTGCGGGCCCGGGTCGCCAAGGAGAGCCGGATCTACGTCGAGGGCGTGCACGACGCCGCGCTCGTGGAGAAGATCTGGGGCCACGACCTGCGGGTCGAGGGGGTCGTGGTCGAGTACCTGGAGGGCGTCGACGACCTGCCCGCCATCGTGGCCGAGTTCGCCCCCGAGCCGGGCCGCAGGCTGGGCGTGCTGGTCGACCATCTGGTGCCGGGGTCGAAGGAGAGCCGGATCGCGGCCCGGATCACCTCGCCGCACGTGCTCGTCGTGGGTCATCCGTACATCGACATCTGGCAGGCGGTCAAACCGTCCGTGCTGCGCATCCCGAGCTGGCCCGACGTGCCGCGCGGGGTGCCGTGGAAGGAGGGCGTGCTCGCCGCACTGGGCTGGCGCATGGAGCCCGCGGACGCCTGGCGGCGCATTCTGGGCGCCGTCTCGTCCTACGCCGACCTGGAGCCGGAGCTGCTCGGCCGGGTCGAGGAACTGATCGACTTCGTTACGGAGGCATCATGAGCCAGGCCCCGCCACCCCCCGACGACTCCACTCCCGACGTCCCGCCCTCTGACGTCCCGCCTTACGACGTGCCGCCTTCTGACGTGCCCCGGGACCAGGGCTCGGGCCCCCAGCTCGGCTACGGGCAGCAGCCGGGTTCCCAGCCCGACTACGGGCGGCAGCCGCCGAGCCGGCCCGGTCCGCAGCCCGGCCCCATGCCCACGCCGCCCCCCTACGTGCCCCCGCCGCCCGGCTACGGTCAGCCCCCCGGCCACGGCCAGGCTCCGGGCTACGGGCAGCAGCCGGGTTACGGCTACCCCGCCGGGCCGTACGTGCCCGGCCGGTTCGGGCCGCGCCGCGGCAGCGACGACACCACGATGGCCATGCTCGCCCACCTGCTCGGCCTGCTGGTCTCGTGGATCGGCCCGCTGGTCATCTACCTGATGAAGAAGGACGAGTCCCCCTATGTCAGGGACCAGGCGGCCGAGGCGCTGAACTTCCAGATCACGATGTTCATCGGCTACGCGGTGGCGATGGTGCTGTCGATCGTGCTGGTCGGCCTGCTGCTGTTCCCGATCATCTGGATCGTGTCGCTGATCTTCCACGTCCAGGCGGCCATCGCCACCAACCGGGGCGAGAACTACCGCTACCCGTTCGCCATCCGCCTGGTCACATGAGCTCGGTGATCAGGGCGTCGGCCAGCAGCCGCCCCTTGAGGGTGAGCACCATCCGGCCCGCCCTGAACGGCTCGGGCTCCAGCAGCCCGCGCGCCAGCGCGCTCGCCACGGACGTGCGCGCGCCGGGGGCGACCTCGGCGAGCGGGTAGCCGGAGATCAGCCGCAGCTCCAGCATCAGCCGCTCGGCGGCCCGGTCGTCGCCGGTGAGCACCTCGCGCGCGTGCGCGGGCGAGGCGTCCGCCGCCAGGCGCTGGGCGTAGGCGGCCGGGTGCTTGACGTTCCACCAGCGGGTGCCGCCGACGTGGCTGTGGGCGCCGGGGCCGGCGGCCCACCAGTCGCCGCCGGTCCAGTAGAGCAGGTTGTGCCGGCAGCGGGCCTGCTCGGAGGTGGCCCAGTTGGACACCTCGTACCAGGAGAAACCGGCTTCGGCCAGCATCTCCTCGGCGATCAGGTAGCGGTCGGCGGCGACGTCGTCGTCGGGCATCGGCAGCTCGCCGCGCCGGATCCGGGCCGCGAGCCTGGTGCCCTCCTCCACGATCAGCGAGTACGCCGACACGTGGTCGGGCCCGGCCTCGATCGCGGCGGCCAGCGAGACCCGCCAGTCGTCGTCGGACTCCCCCGGCGTGCTGTAGATCAGGTCGAGGTTGACGTGCTCGAACCCGGCCGCCCGCGCCTCCTGGACGGCCCGCGCCGGACGGCCCGGCGTGTGCCGGCGGTCGAGCACCTGGAGCACGTGCTCACGTGCGCTCTGCATGCCGAAGCTGATCCGGTTGAAGCCGCCCTGACGGAGTTTGTCGAGGTAGGCGGGGTCGACGGACTCGGGGTTGGCCTCGGTGGTGACCTCCGCCCCCGGCCGCAGCCCGAACTCGGCGTCGATCGCGGCCAGGACGCGCGCCAGGTCCTCGGGCGGCAGCAGCGTGGGCGTGCCGCCGCCGAAGAACACCGTCTCCACGGGCAGGTCGGCGTCGCCGAGCACGCGCCGGGCCAGGCGCACCTCCGCCACGACCGTGTCGGCGTAGTCGCGGTGGGAGGCGCCGGGCCCTAGCTCGGCGGCGGTGTAGGTGTTGAAATCGCAGTAGCCGCAGCGGGTGACGCAGAAGGGCACGTGCACGTAGAAGCCGAACGGGCGCTCGCCGAGCCCGCGCAGCGCGCTGTCGGGCAGCTCGCCGGAGGCGGGCGCCGGATCGCCGTCGGGCAGGGTGGATGGCACGTCATCCAGTGTGCCTGCTCACGGGTGTGCTCCGAGCCATCGAAGGAGGCGGCACATGACGGGCGTGGGAATCGTGGGCGCGGGGATCTCCGGCCTGACGCTGGCCCTGCGACTCCAGCAGCTCGGCGTCGCGACCACGCTCTACAGCGAGGGCGACGCGGCCGACCTGGGCCGCGGGCGGCTGCCGAACACGGTCGGCAGGATGGGCCGCGCGCAGGACCGCGAGCGGGAGCTGGGCAGCCTGCACTTCCTCGACCCCGGCTGCCTGCTGGTCAGCGGCAGGCTCTCGATCAAGGGCGATCCGCCGCTGGAGTTCACCGGCCGCGTGACCGAGCCGTTCCACGGGGTCGACTTCCGGGTGCTGCTGCCGGCGCTCATGGACGACTACACGAGCAGAGGCGGCCGCCTGGTCGTCGATCCCCTCCCGCCGGACGCGGGCCAGGTCGCCCACTGGTCGCGCGACCACGAGCTGATGGTGGTGGCCACCGGGCGGCGCTCGGTGCGCGAGCTGTTCCCGCGGGTTCCGGCCTGGTCTCCGTACGAGGCGCCGCAGCGGATCCTGGCCGCCGGGCTGTTCCACGGGTTCGATCCCGGGCCGGCCTTCGGCTTCAACATCTCGCCCGGTTGCGGCGAGATCCTGTGCATGGCGATGATGACGCGGTCGGGCGTGCATGGCGGCGTCCTGGTCGAGGCGATCCCCGGCGGGCCGCTCGACGTGCTGGCCCGGGTGCCCGCCGACGAGTTCTGCAGGACGCTGCTCGCCCTGCTGCCCGAGCACGCGCCGCGCCTGGCCGAGCTGATCGATGCGGCCGCGTTCGAGCTGCTCGGGCCGGAGGACCTGTTGCAGGGCGCGATCACGCCGGTCGTGCGCGAGGCGGTGGCCGAGCTGCCCGGCGGCGGCGTGGCGCTGGCGATCGGCGACGCCTGGGTCACCAACGACCCGATCACCGGGCAGGGCGCGAACCTGGGCTCGGCCTGCGCCTGGATCGCGGCCGAGGCCATCGCGGCGGGCGGCCCCTACGACGCGGCGTTCGCGCGGGAGACGGCCCGGCGCATGTGGGTGGCGGCCGAGCCGGTCGTCGCGTGGACGAACGCCTTCCTGCGGCCGCCGGCCGAGCACGTCCTCACCCTGCTCACCGCCGCCGCGACCAGGCAGGAGGTGGCCGATCTGGTGCTGTCGCTGTTCGGCGACCCGGCGCGCGCGTGGCGGCTGTTCTCCAGCGCCGAGGAGGTGTCGCGCGTCGTTGACGGCACGGGGTGACGGTTCTACGATCGCGTCAACTTATAGGAAAGTTTCTTATAAGTTCACCCCCCAGGAGCGCCCGTGAAGAAGATCGTCCTCGCACTCTCGCTCTTACTCGGGCTCACGGCGGTGTCCGCGCCCGCCGAGGCCCATCCCGGATTCAAGCGGGTCGCCTACTTCATCCAGTGGGGCGTGTACGGGCGCAACTACCACGTCAAGGACGTGGACACCAGCGGCGCCGCCGCCAAGCTCACCCACCTCAACTACGCCTTCGGCTTCGTCAACGCCGAAGGCTCCTGCTACTCGGCCGACCCCTGGGCCGACTGGCAGCGCCCGGTGCCGGCCGAGCAGAGCGTGGACGGCGTCGCCGACCAGCCGGGCCAGGCGCTCAACGGCAACCTCAACCAGCTGCGCAAGCTCAAGGCCAAGCACCCCGGCCTCAAGGTGCTGATCTCGCTCGGCGGCTGGACCGGGTCCAAGTACTTCTCCGACGCCGTGCTCACCGCCGAGTCGCGGTCCGCGCTGGCCCGGTCGTGCGTCGACCTGTGGCTGCGCGGCAACCTGCCGGGCCTGGAGCCCGGCGCGGGCGCCGGCGTGTTCGACGGCGTCGACCTGGACTGGGAGTGGCCGGGCTCGGCGGGCAACGACGGGAACGTGATCAGGCCCGAGGACCGGCGCAACTTCACCCTCTTCGTCGAGGAACTGCGCGCCCGGCTCCGGGCCTTCTCCGCGAGCTCCCAGCTCACCGCCTTCCTCCCGGCCGCCGCCGCGAAGATCGACGCCGGGTTCGAGGTGCGCCGGGTGTTCCGGTCGCTCGACTTCGCCACCGTCCAGGGGTACGACCTGCACGGCACCTGGGAGTCGCGGACCGGGCACAACGGGAACCTGTTCAACGACCGGCGCGACCCCAACCCCGTCAGGTACAGCGTGGACCAGACCGTCCGCGACTACCTGTCGCGCGGCGCGCCCGGCCGCAAGATCGTCGTGGGCGTGCCCGCGTACGGGCAGGGCTGGACCGGCGTGACCGGCGGCGGCGACGGCCTCTGGCAGCCCGCGACCGGTCCGGCCGCCGGCAAGTGGGGGCCGGGCAGCGAGGACTACAAGGACCTGGCGGCCAAGCCCGGCAAGCGCTACCGGGACGTGCGCACGGGCGCGATGTGGCTCTACGACGGCAACGAGTTCTGGTCCTACGACGACCCGGCGTCGCTGCTGGAGAAGGCGGCCTACATCCGGCTCAAGGGCCTGGGCGGCTCGATGATGTGGTCGATCGACCAGGACGACGCCCGCGCCTCCCTCACCTCGGCCCTGTACACCGTCCTGCGCTAGACGGACACCCGGCCGGGCGGGCGGTTCTCCAGACGGACGCCCGGCCCAGTGGGGGGTTCTCCAGACGGACGCCCGACCGGGTGGGCGCTCTCTAGTCGCTCGCCTGGCCCGCGCGCGCGGCCAGCTCGTCCCATTCCGGGGCGTGGCCGGGGACCGCGAGCACCCGGGCCAGCGCGTCGGCGTCGCCGTGGCGGGCGCGGAAGGCGTCCGCCACGGTCATCCCGGTCTCCGGGCGCGAGACGATCTCCACCTCGTCGCCCGCGCCCAGCTCGCCCAGTTCGACCACGGCCAGGTAGGCGCCCGGCCGCGCGGCGCGCGTGAAGCGCTTGAGCCAGCCCGGCTCGTCCATCCAGTTGCGGAACACCACGCAGGGGATGCGCGGGCCGGTGACCTCCAGCAGGGCGCTGCCGACGCGCCACCGCTCGCCCACGAGGGCGCCGTTGACGTCGAGGCCCGCGGTGGTCAGGTTCTCCCCGAAGCGGCCGTCGCGCAGGTCGCGGCCGAGCTCCCCCTGCCACCAGTCGTAGTCCTCGCGGGCGTAGGCGTAGACGGCGTGGGTGGGGGCGCCGTGGTTGGGCGTGTCGGCCCGCTCGTCGCCGGCCAGGCCGTTGCGCAGCACCTCCACCCGGTGGGGCACGGCCCGCTTGTCGATCGCCGTACGGCCGAGCTTGCCGGCCCATTCCGCGTCGGACGACAGCCCGACGTTGACGGAGAGGATGCGCATGCCGCGACGGTAGCGGACGGACGGGCCCGCGACGCACCGATTTTTCCGCCTTTCTCGCCCTAACAATCGAGAAGAACGGACATGTGACTATTCGGCCTGTTCGCCGAGCCGTCACCCGCGCCTGTCGTCGGGCTCCGGCGCCACCCGGGCGAGCTGGGACTCGGCGTCGAACTCGGCCAGCTGTAACAGGGTCTCCAGGGCCGCCTGCCTGGTCTCCTCGACCGAGCCGCCACGTTCGCCGAAACACTCGGCCGCGACGTCGAGCAGCGCCGCCACCACCGCCGCGTCGGGATAGGGCACGTCGACCACCACCTTGCCGTCGCCACCCACCTCGGCGGGTCTCAGGTGAAGCCGCAGCAGCCGCCTGGTCTCCTCCGCCACGGCCACCCCCAGCACAGCGGCACGCTCGAATCGCTCAGAAGCAATCACGTCACCCTCCAGTAGCACTGGTGTTCGGGAACAGCAAAGGTAGCGACCGGCACCGACAGAATCGGCTCTCCCGACCCGGAAAGGCCCCGGAAAGGCCCTGGGAAGGCCCTGGGAAGGCCCCGGAAAGGCCCTGGGAAGGCGGGGGCAAGGCCCTGGAAAGGCCCTGGAGACCGGTCGCGCGGGCGGCCGGTGGGGTGGCTACGCTCGAACGGTGAGCGGTTTGATCATCGAAGTCGCGGACCTGTCCGTCGAGCTCGGGGGCAATCCCGTGCTCCGGAGCCTCGACCTGGTCGTCGAGCCGGGTGAGGTCGTGGCGGTCGTCGGGCCCAACGGATCGGGCAAGTCCACGTTGCTGCGCTGCCTGGCCGGCCTCCAGCCCGCCACCTCCGGCGAGGTCCGCGTGTTCGGCGCCGAGCCCGCCGACGACGCGCCCTTCTGGCGCCGCGTTGCGCTGCTCGGCGACGAGCCCGCCTGGTACCCGGGGCTGACGGCGCGCGAGCACCTGGAGCTCATGGGCGCCGTGTACGCCGAGGCGCGCATGACGGTGGACTCGGCGCTGGAGGAGTTCACGCTGACCGAGCGGGCCGACGCGCCGCCGCTCAACCTGTCCACCGGCCAGCGCCAGCGCCTCTGCCTGGCCGCCACGCTGCTCAGGCCGAGCACGCTGCTGCTGCTCGACGAGCCCGAACGCGGCCTCGACGCGGCCTTCCGCGTCCGGCTCGGGGAACTGCTGGAGGAGTACGCCGGCGAGGGCGGCACCGTGGTGATGGCCACCCACGACCAGGCCCTGGCCGACGCCGCCCGCCGGGTCTCCCCCGCCGGGGTGCCCGCATGAGCGGCCACGACGCCGTCGTCCGGGAGACCGGCCTGACGGGGAAGGCGGGCGGACGGTGAGCGCGGGCGAGGTGAGCGTGCGGTCGGTGCGGGCGTTCGTCCGGGCGCGCGGGCGTGCCCCGGCCGGTCTGGTCGATCGTTACGTCAGCCTGTTCGGCCTGTGCATGCTGCTCGCCGTCGTCGGGCAGCCGCTGTCCTCGGTGGTCTCCGGCCTGGGCGGGGCGGTCGAGCCGGGACGGATGGGCGCCGGGGTCGCCCTGGTGCTGCTGGGGTTCGCGGGCTGCCTGGCGCTGGCGCGGGCGGCCGGGCCGGTGATGGTGCCGGCGGCGGAGGCGTCCTGGTTGCTGACCTCGCCGCTGGACCGGCGGCGGCTGCTCGGGCGTTCCGGGCGGGTGCTCATGGTCGTCGCGCTGGTGGCGGGGCTGCTGCTCGGGCTCGGGCTGCTGGCGGCGCTCGGCGCGCCCGGCGCGCTGGTGTGGCGGCTGCTGGCCGCCCTGGCGGTGGCGACGGCGGCGAGCGTGGCGGGCATGGCGCTGGCGATGCTCGCCCAGTCCTCCCCGACCTGGAACGTGTGGCTGACCGGCGTGCTGGTCGCGCTCCTGGTGCTGGCCGTGGTCGCCGTCAGCGGGCAGGCCCGTACGGCGCTCGCGGCCGCCGCGAACGCGCCCCTGCCCGCGCTGGCCGCCACGGCGTCGGCCATGGCCGCGCTCGCCGCCGTCCTGGCCCGCCGGGTGTGGGGGTCGCTGGCCGCCATCCCCACCCGTCTGCTGCTGACCGCCTCCACCCGGGCCGGGCACGTCACCAGTGCCGCCGTCACCCTCGATCCCGGCGCGCTGACCTGGATCGCCGAGGACAACCACTGGCGGGCCAGGAAGCTCGCCTCGCGGCCGTGGCCGGGGCTGCCCGCGCCGCTCGCGCTGGCCTGGCAGGACTGGGTGCGGCTCGGCCGCCGGCCCTGGCGGCTGGCGGCCACTGCGGCGAGCGCGGCGTTGCCCGCCGTGTTCGCCCAGGCGGGCGCCGCTCCGGCGGCTCTCGGGCTGGTCGTGCTCGGCGGGGCGCTGGCGGTGGCGGCGTCCGGCACGTCCGGGGCGCGCCGGGACGCCGACAACCCCGCCCTGGCCCGGCTGACCGGCGTGGGCCGGCGTCCGGCGCTGGCGGCGCGGGCGCTGCTGCCCGGCCTGCTGGGCGGCGTGTGGGCGGCCCTGGCCCTGGCCGGTGTCGCGGCGGTGGGCGGCCTTCCGTCCGGCACCTGGGTGTTCGGGCTGCTCAGCGCGCCCGCGCTCGCGGCCGGCGCGCTGCGGATGGCCAGGAGGGGGCCGGTCGACCATTCGATGCCGGTCATCGACACCCCAGGCGGCGCGGTCCCGACCGGCCCGGTGTTGTGGGCGGCGACGGGCGCCGACCTGGCGCTGCTCGGCTGCCTGCCCGCGGTGGTCGCCCTGGCCACCGGACCGGCCGCGCCGGGCGGGTTCCTGGCGGCCCAGGCGGTGGCCGGCCTGGTGGCGCTGGCGGGCGTCCTGGCGCGGCCCCGTCCTGGCGGGCGTTCCCGCCTCTGAGCGGTCAGGCGACCGCTCTCGGGCGGGTCAGGCGACGTAGAGGTCGCTCGGCACGCCGCCGTACGGGATCGTGCGCTGCCTGTGCAGGCCCGCCTTCTCCGCCACCCGGCGGGACGGCTCGTTGCCGTCCCCGATCAGGGCCACCACGGTGCCCAGGCCGCGCCCGACGCGCAGGGCCGCCCTGGCGAGCTCGACCGCGTACCCGTGGCCCCAGGCGGTGGGGCGGAAACGGTAGTACAGGTGGAGCACGTCCTCACCGTCCAGGGCCGCGTGCCGCAGGCCGCCGACGCCCAGCACCTGCGAGCCCTCGGTCAGCCGGGCGGCCCAGTAGCCGATCCCCCGGTCCGCCCAGTCGGCCAGCCACAGGTCGAGCATGACCCGGCTGGCCTCCAGGTCGACGGTGGGCCCGGCGGAGCTGTAGACGTTCGTGCGCGGGTCGGAGTGGATCTCGTGCACGGCTTCGAGGTCCTCCGGAAGGATCCGGGAGAGGACCATTCGTTCCGTACGCACCACTTCCACCCTTTCAGGGTATCCGCTGCCATCGCTAAGCTATCGGTAGCAATCGAACAGCGATGAGGGAGCGCCGATGGACATCGCCCGCGTGCAGGCCTCGCTGCGTCTGATGGCGCGCGGCCTGGAGGAGCTGGCCGCCGCCCTGGGCGACGAGGAGCCGGGCGAGGCCGAGCGCACGGCCCGGGTCATCGCGGAGTGGGGCCGCCGCGGTCTCACCCAGAAGGAGGCGTCGGCGCTGTTCCAGCGGCACGGCTTCGCCCCCCAGACCACGGGCGGCTGGGCCCGCGGCGACTGGCTGGAGCTCGGCGACGACGGCCTGCGCTACCTCACCGCCAAATCGCACGCCTGGCTGGAGGAACGATCATGACCTTCTCGGTACGCATCGCCGTACGCGGCTACGAGCTCGACACCCAGGGCCACCTCAACAACGTGGTCTACCACCAGTACGGCGACCACGCCCGCTGGAGTGCCTGCGCGCGGCCGGCATCTCGATCGACGACCTGCGGGAGGCCGGCGTCGGCCCGGTGACGCTGGAGAACACCATCCGCTTCCACCGCGAGCTGCGCGCCGGCGACGAGGTGGAGGTGACCTGCGCGTTCGAATGGGGCGCGGGGAAGACGTTCCGGATCAGGCAGGAGTTCAGGGGCGCGGACGGCGAGCCGGCCGCCGAGCTGACCGGCGTCGGCGGCCTGATGGACCTGCGGGCCCGCCGCCTGGTCCCCGACCCGGGCACGCACTGGCGGGCGCTCGCGCCAACGCCCGCCGTGCTGGGCCTGTAGCGGCTACTTCTTGCTCTTGTCGGCGGCGGCGCCGGAGTCGGTGGACAGCGCGGCGACGAAGGCCTCCTGGGGCACCTCGACGCGGCCGACCATCTTCATCCGCTTCTTGCCTTCCTTCTGCTTCTCCAGCAGCTTGCGCTTACGGGAGATGTCACCGCCGTAACACTTGGCCAGGACGTCCTTGCGGATGGCCCGGATGTTCTCGCGGGCGATGACCCGGGCGCCGATGGCGGCCTGGATCGGCACCTCGAACTGCTGCCGCGGGATCAGCTCGCGCAGCTTCTTGGCCATGTCGACGCCGTAGGAGTAGGCCTTGTCCTTGTGGACGATCGCGCTGAAGGCGTCGACGGCCTCGCCCTGCAGCAGGATGTCGACCTTGACCAGCTCGGCCTCCTGCTCGCCGGCGGGCTCGTAGTCGAGCGAAGCGTAGCCGCGGGTGCGCGACTTGAGCTGGTCGAAGAAGTCGAAGATGATCTCGCCGAGCGGCAGCGTGTAGCGGATCTCGACGCGGTCCTCGGACAGGTAGTCCATGCCGAGGAGCTGGCCGCGCCGCCCCTGGCAGATCTCCATGATCGCGCCGATGAACTCGGCCGGCGCCAGGATCGTGGACTTGGTGACCGGCTCGAAGACCTGCGCGATCTTGCCGCCCGTCGGGAACTCGGACGGGTTGGTGACCGTGAGCTCCTTGCCGTCCTCCATGACCACGCGGTAGACCACGTTGGGCGCGGTGGAGATCAGCGACAGGCCGAACTCGCGCTCCAGGCGCTCGCGCACGATCTCCATGTGCAGCAGGCCGAGGAAGCCGACGCGGAAGCCGAAGCCGAGCGCGGCCGAGGTCTCCGGCTCGTAGACCAGCGCGGCGTCGTTGAGCTGGAGCTTGTCGAGCGCCTCGCGCAGCTCGGGGTACTCGTCGCCGTCGATCGGGTAGAGCCCGGAGAACACCATCGGCTTGGGGTGCTCGTAGCCGGCCAGCATCTCCTTGGCGGGCTTGACCGAGGAGGTGACGGTGTCACCCACGCGCGACTGGCGCACGTCCTTGACGCCGGTGATCAGGTAGCCCACCTCGCCGACGCCGAGGCCGCGCTCGGCGGGCTTGGGCTCGGGCGAGATGACGCCGATCTCCAGCGTCTCGTGCGTGGCGTTGGTGGACATCATGAGGATGCGCTCGCGCTTGCTCAGATGGCCGTCGATGACCCTGACGTACGTCACGACGCCGCGGTAGGTGTCGTAGACGGAGTCGAAGATCAGCGCCCGCGCGGCGGCGTCGGCCTGGCCCACGGGCGCCGGGACGGTCGCCACCACGTGGTCGAGCAGCTCGCGCACGCCCACGCCGGTCTTGCCCGAGACCTTGAGCACGTCGGAGGGGTCGCAGCCGATCAGGCCGGCCAGCTCCTCGGCGAACTTCTCCGGCTGGGCCGCGGGCAGGTCGATCTTGTTGAGCACCGGGATGATGTGCAGGTCGGCGTTCATGGCCAGGTAGAGGTTGGCCAGGGTCTGCGCCTCGATGCCCTGCGCGGCGTCGACCAGCAGGATCGCGCCCTCGCACGCCTGCAGCGACCGGGACACCTCGTAGGTGAAGTCGACGTGCCCGGGGGTGTCGATCATGTTGAGGACGTGGCCGTCCCAGGGCAGCCGCACGGCCTGCGACTTGATCGTGATGCCGCGTTCGCGCTCGATGTCCATCCGGTCGAGGTACTGGGCGCGCATGGAGCGGTCGTCGACCACGCCGGTGATCTGCAGCATCCGGTCGGCAAGGGTCGATTTGCCATGGTCGATGTGCGCGATGATGCAGAAGTTGCGGATCAACGCGGGGTCGGTCTGGCCAGGCTGAGTGCGCACCGAAGTCCGTTTCGACAGGGTTGAGGTCAAGCGTCTTTCATGGTGACATGCCCAGATGATTATCCGGACCGTCGTCCGCCGCGGCCTGCGCCTGGTCGCGCTGGCCTTGGCCGTCGTGGTGGCGCTGGCCGGCCTGCTCGCCGTCGCGCTCCGTCTCCAGTTTACCGGTGCCCCGGCGGCCTGGGCGAAGAGCACCGGCAACGACGCCCTCTGGCTCGGCCACGCCTGGGTCGACGGCCGCCGTACGGAGCGGGACGTGGAACAGCTCGCCGTCCGTCTGCGCACCACCGGAATCAAGGACGTGTACGTCCATTCCGGCCCGTTCGAGTGGGACGGCCGCCTTGATCCCGCCAAGTACCCCAAAGCCGCAGATTTCGTGACATGGATGCATCGGCACCTGCCCGGCGTCCGCGTCTCCGCCTGGCTGGGCCAGTCCGTCAAGAACGGCCTCGACCTCGACGACGCCCGGTCCCGGGCGAACGTCCTGGCCGGCGTGGCCGCCGTCATGAAGGCGGGCTACGACGGCGTCCACTACAACTTCGAGCCGATCGGCGACGGCGACAAGGAGTTCCTCGACCTGCTGGACCGGACGAGGACGCACACGAAGCTGCTGTCCACCTCGACCCCGCAGATCGAGCCCTATCCCCTCATGCGCCCGGCGGGCAGGCTCGTCCTGGGCCACGACAAGTACTGGTCGCAGGGCTACTTCCAGGAGGTCGTGAACCGGGTGGACCAGGTCGCGATCATGACGTACGACTCGGGGACGCCCGCCCAGTCCCTCTACGGCGGCTACGTGGCCAGGCAGGCCGCGCTCGCCCTCGACCTCGTCCCGGAGGGCAAGTCCCTGTTCGTCGGCGCCCCCGCCTACCACGACCACGGCCTGCCCTGGCTGGACGCCGCCGAGAGCGTGGCCATGGCCGCCGAGGGCGCCCGGCTGGCCCTGTCCGACCATGGCCGCCGCGAACGCTTCGGCCTGGCCCTGTACGTCGACTTCGCCGCCACCGAAGAGGACTGGAAGGAGTACATGACCCGCTGGCTGGCCTAAACTGAGAACACCCGGTGCGTTGATTTGAGCAGCCACCTGGGTTATTGGTACCCTGTTCACTTGCGTGTGGCGCGCCCTCTCATCGAGCCCGCGCGCCCCATCCATCCTTAGACTTTCACCGAGGCTTCTTCGTGGCGAACATCAAGTCCCAGATCAAGCGCAACAAGCAGAACGAGAAGGCGCGTCTGCGCAACAAGGCGGTCAAGTCCTCTCTGAAGACGGCCGTCCGCAAGTTCCGCGAGGCCGCCGAGCAGGGCGACGTCGAGCAGGCCGCGGCGCTGCAGCGCGTCGCCGCCCGCCAGCTCGACAAGGCCGTCAGCAAGGGCGTCATCCACAAGAACCAGGCCGCCAACCGCAAGTCGGCGATCGCCAAGCAGGCTGCCTCTCTGGCTGCCAAGTAAGCTCCTGCCGCCCGGCGACACCCGGGCGAGCGCTGACGCCGCACTCCTTCCCGGGGTGCGGCGTTCTTGGTTTTGTGCACTTCTTGTCACAGTTTCGATATCACATCGGCATCGCCGCGGGGTATCGGCTGAGCATCCCTTAACAAGATCACCTTGCCTCCCGTCCGCCCTCTCCGTGAGGGTTCACCTAAACGGACGAAGGGGGACACATGCGGGGGCCGTTGGTCGTCAAACGGGCGTTCAGCGAGCCTTTGCTCCTCCTGGCCGCGTTCGGCTCGATCCTGCTCGCCACCACCACGCTGGTGGCGCTCACCATGTACGCCTCCTCCATCGCCGACGCCGGCGTGCGCAGGACGATGGAGACCGCCTCCCTGCGCCAGACGTCCGCGACGATCAGCGCGCCGGTCACGGACAAGACGTTCCCCGTCTACGACCGTGCGGTGCGCGCCGAGCTGGCCAAGGCGTACACCAAGGCGCCGGCGCTCACCACGAGCTTCCGCTCCGACTCCTACGCCATGCCCGGCCAGGAAAAGCAGGAGCGGCCCGAGCTGCTCAGGTTCGGCAGCTACGACGGCCTCGACCAGCACGCCAAGCTCGTCTCCGGCGCCTGGCCCAAGGCCGCCGACGGCCGGGTGGAGGCGGCGGTCTCGCTGTCGGCGGCCTCGGCGGCCGGGTTCAAGGTCGGCCAGGAGCTGACCACCGTGGGGCGGTTGTCGCCGGAGCCCGTCCAGGTGCGCATCACCGGCGTGTTCCAGCTCGACGACCCCTTCGGCGAGCGCTGGACCGGGGAGACGCTGCTCAGCAGGGGCGTCGAACGCGGCGACTTCACCACGTACGGGCCGCTGATGGTCTCGCGCGAGACGTTCATCGGCCGCTTCGCCACCAACGTGAACGCCACCTGGACCGCCGAGCCCGACCTGCGCTCGCTGACGCCGGCCCAGCTGCGCCCGCTGGCCGCGGCGGTCGGCGAGGTGGGCGCGCACCTGAAGGCCGGCGACTGCCCGAGCTGCGTGACCACCAGCCGCCTGCCCGAGATGCTCACCCAGCTCGACACCGCCTCGCTGGTCGCCCGCTCGACCATGCTGATCCCGGTGCTGCAACTGCTGCTGCTGGCGGCGTACGCGCTGATGCTCACCGCGCGGCTGCTGGCCGACCACCGGCGCATGGAGGTGGCGCTGCTGCGCTCGCGCGGCGCGGGCACGCTGCGGCTGGCCGCGCTGGCCGGAGGCGAGGCGATGCTGGTCGCGCTCCCGTGCGCGATCGTCGCGCCGTTGCTCGGGCCGCCGCTGCTCGGGCTGGTGAGCCGGCTGCCCTGGATCAAGGCGTCGGGCGTGCGGCTCGACCCCTCGGTCGGCCTGGGCACGTTCCTGGTGTCGGTGGCCGTGGCCGTGGCCTCCGCGGTGCTGCTGGTGCTGCCCGCGCTGGCGGGCGCGCGGCGCACGTACGTGGAGGAGCAGTCGGCGCGCGGGCGCGGCGGCGGGCGCGGGCTGATCCAGCGCGCGGGCGCCGACGTCGCGCTGCTGGTCGTGGCCGGCCTCGCGATCTGGCAGCTCCAGCACTACGGCGCGCCGGTCACCACGACCGCGGGCGGCGGGCTCGGCATCGACCCGCTGATCATCTCCGGTCCCGCGCTGGCCCTGCTCACCGGCGGCATGCTCGGCCTGCGGCTGGTCCCGCGCATCTCCGCGGTGGCCGAGCGGATCACCTCCAGGCGCCCGTCCCTCGCCCCGGCGCTCGGCGCGTGGCAGGTCAGCAGGCGTCCGCTCAAGTACGCCGGCCCCGCGCTGCTGCTCACCATGGCCATCGCCATCGGCATCGTGTCCATGGCCACCGCCGCCACCTGGCGTGGCTCCCAGCTCGACCAGGCCCGCCACCAGGCCGGCGCCGACCTGCGCCTGTCCGGCCCGCCGGACGCCCCGGAGCTCGGCCCGCTGGGCCGCGGCACGGCGTTCACCGCCCTGCCCGGCGTGACCGCCGCCTCCCCCGTCTTCCGCGGCCAGACCGAGGTCAGCAGCGAGAACGCCATCCTCATCGGGATCGACGCGGCCAAGCTCGGCACGCTGTTCCAGCTCCGTCCCGACCTGGCCGACCGGCCCATCGCCGAGATCTCCCGGGCGCTGACCGGACCGCAGGCGGGCAAACTCGACCTGCCAGGACAGCCGACCGCGCTCACCCTGCGCGCCACGGCCGACGACGACCTGCCGGTGCGGCTGGTCCTGTCCGACGCGCTCGGGGTGTGGCGCGACGTGTCGCTGGGCGTGCTGAAGAAGGGCGAGAACACCCTCGACGTGGACCTCGCGGCGCTGGCGGGACGGAGCGGGAAGATCACGTACCCGCTGTCGTTGCGCGGGCTGGTCGTGAGCGCGCCGCCCTCCGGCAGCGGGAGCCTGACGGTGACCGGGATCAGCGCCGACGGGCGGCCGGTGACCGCGCCCGCCATGTCGGTGAAGGCGACCGGGCGGCAGCCCGCGACGGCCGTCTTCGGGTCGCCGCCCGTCCAGGCGCCGCTGCCCGTGGTGCTCACCGCCGGCCTGTCCGAGTCGCTCAAGCTGGGCGTCGGCCAGGTGGGACGGGCCAGCATCGACCGCAGGGTCATGGACGTCAAGGTCGTGGCCGTCGTGGAGACGATGCCGACGACGACCGCCGGGCAACACGCCGTACTGGCCGACTGGGGGACGATGCAGGCGCAGGATCTGGCGGCGGCGCAACTGCCCAGGCCCGCCACCGAGTGGTGGCTCGCCACCCCGGACGGCCGGGCGGCGGCCGCGCTCACCAGCCGTCCCGCGTGGGACGTCACCGCGATCGACCAGCGCGCCCTGGCCGCCAAGATGCAGGACGACCCGCTGGCCAGCGGCCTCCAGGGCGCGCTGATGCTGGGCTTCCTCGCGGCGCTGGTGTTCGCGGCACTCGGCTTCCTGGTCAACGCGGCGGTCGCGGCCCGCGAACGGATGAACGAGTTCGCGATCCTGCGGGCGCTCGGCGTGAACTCCCGGCAGATGTTCGGGATGCTGGCGATCGAGCAGACGTTCGTGATCGCGCTGTCTTTGGCGGCCGGGACCGGGCTGGCCGTGGTCGTGGGCATGCTCGTGGTGCCGCACATCGTGCTGACCGGGCAGGCGTCGGCGGTCACCCCCGGCGTGGTGCTCGACATTCCGTGGGGCGCCACGGGCGCCATGCTCGCCGGAGTGGCCGCCGTGCTGCTCGCCATCGTCGCCGGACTGGCGCGCAACCTGCGCAGGCAGGGTCTCGGCATTCGGGAGGAACAGTGAGGATCCCGCTGCTGGCCCGTACGCACCTGGGCGCGGTGGCCGTGCTCTTCGTGCTGACGCTGAGCGCCTGCCTGCTCGTCGCGGGGCTGCCCAGGGCGATGCAGTCGTCGTTCGACCAGGCGCTGCGCGAGGCGCTCAGGACCGCGCCCGCCGAGCAGGCCGACCTGACCGTGACCGTCGGGTCGATGTCGAAGGAAGAGGACCTGCACGAGCGCGACCAGTTCGAGTCCAGGGACCGGCGCTGGCGCCAGCTCCTGCCTCCGGCGCTGCGGCCGCTGGTGGTGCCCGCCGGCACGGGCGACAGCCACATGAGCGCCAAGACCGTGGTCACCCCGATCCACGGCTCGGGCGGCACCATGTTCATGAACCTCGGCTGGCTGTCCGACGCCGACCGGCGGGTGGACTGGGTCCAGGGCCAGGCGCCGGGCAAGCCCTCGACCATGCGCTTCGAGGGCGAGACGATCCCGCTGATCGAGGTGGGCCTCGTCGAATCCGCGCTGACCGCGATGGACCTGAAGATCGGCCAGGTCAAGGTGCTCGGCGAGAGCCACTACGTGGCGGTGAAGCTGGTCGGCGCGTTCAGGGCCAAGAAGGCCGACGACCGTTACTGGAGCCACAACAGCGACATCCTGACCGTCACCAGGATGTTGCCGCCGGGCAAGCTGGAGTTCGAGAAGCACATCACGACGATCATGTCCGACGACGGGCTGACCGCGCTCAGCGGCGACGGGCGCAACCTGTCCTACTACTGGGTGCTCCCCATCGCCCCGGACAAGGCCGACGCGCTGGCCGCGACCGACGTCCAGGCGGCACTCAGCGAGTTCGAGCGGGTGATCGGGTTGCAGGCGTCGGGCTCGTACAGCCCGTACCGGGTGCTGACCGCGCTGGCCAAGCTGCTGACGGACTTCCTGGCCGCCCAGTCCACCGCGCAGACCGTGATGTACCTGGTGCTCGGCGGGCTGCTGCTGGTCGCGGTCGGCGTGATCGTGCTGGCGGTGCAGCTGCTCTCCGGCCGGCTCGACCAGACGCTGGCGCTGACGCGGGCGCGTGGCGGGTCGCTGGCGCAGGTGGCGGGCACCGGCGCGGCGCTGACCGCGCTCGCCGTCGTGCCCTCCGGGCTCGCCGGGTACGCGCTGTCCTGGCTCGTCCCCGGGCCCGTGCTGCCGATCGTGCACGTCGGGCCGCTGCTGGTGGTGCTGGCCGCCGTCGGGTTCACCGCCGCCGGGCTGGCGGTCACCCACCGGGTGCCGCTGCACGAGCAGCGCGCGGACGTCAGCACCGCCCGCCCGTCCGCCCGCCGGCTCACGCTGGAGGTGCTGGTCGTGGTGCTCGCGCTGGCCGGGGCGTACCTGCTGCGCACCCGCGGGCTGACCGCCTCGGTCGGGTTCGACCCGTTCCTGCTGGTGGTGCCGATCGCGCTGACGCTCGCCGCGGCGGTGATCATCCTGCGCTGCTACCCGTACCCGTTGCGGCTGCTCGTCCGGCTGACCGCGCGGCGGCCAGGTGCCGTGCCCTTCCTGGGGTTGACCAGGGCGGCCAGGGCACGCTCCGCGTCGGTGCTGCCGGTGCTGATCCTGCTGCCCGCGCTCGGCGTGTCGGTGTTCGCCGCGGTGATCTCCGACGGGCTGGTGAGCACGCAGCGGCTGGCGTCCTGGCAGCAGGTGGGCGCGCCGGTCAAGATCACGTCCCGGGTCGAGATCCCGGCCGACGTGATCGAGCGGGTGCGCAAGGTCGCGGGCGTCGAGCAGGTCGTGCTCGCGCAGACCGGCCGGGTCCAGGTCGGGTACGGCGCCGAGCGCGCCGAGGCCATCGCCGTGGACCTGCCAGAGTGGCGGCGGCTGCTGGCGGGGGCGCCGATCGGCGTGCCCACCGGGAGCGGCGCCTTCGTCTCGCCCGATCTCAAGGGGCGGGGCACGTACGAGATCGGCTGGCAGTCGCGGCTCAAGGTCCCCGAGGGCGGTGTGATCACCTCCGTGCCCGGTTTCTACACCCAGGGCAAGTTCATGATCCTGCCGATGAACTCGCTCGTGCGGCCCGCCGTGAACACCCTGCTCATCCGCGGCAACCCCGCGCTCGACCAGCTGCGCCCGCTGGTCCCGCTCAGCACCGTGGAGTCCCAGTCGCTGGCCCTGGCCGCCATCCAGGACGACCCGCTGACCAGCACCGTGCGCACCACGCTGGTCGTGGTCACGGTGTCGCTGGCCGCGTACGCGCTGGTCGCCGTCATCCTCTCGCTGGTGATCGGCGCGGCCGACCGGGCCAGGGCGCTGTCGTTCCTGCGCACGCTGGGCCTGTCGGACCGGCAGGCGCAGCGGCTCACCGTCCTGGAGATCATGCCGATGATCCTGCTGACCGCCCTGGCCGGCCTGCTGCTCGGCCTCGGGCTGCCCGCGGCGCTCGGGCCCGGCGTCGACCTGTCCTCCTACGCCGGCGACCTGCCCGTCGGCGACTACTCCCTAGACCTGATCACGCCGACCGCGCTGGCGGCCGGGCTGGCCGTCGTGGCCGTGCTGGGCGCGTACACGCACACCGCCATCAGCCGCCGTCGCAGCCTCGGCGCCGTCCTTCGAGTGGGGGACCTCACATGAACCCGACCCTGTCAGAGCTGGAAGCCAAGGCCACGCGGGAGAAGACCGCGTTCGGCGCCGACGCGCACATTGTCTGCGACAACCTGGTGCGCATCTACAAGACCGAGGGCGTCGAGGTCGTCGCCCTGCAGGGCCTCGACCTGGTGATCGACAAGGGCGAGCTGGTGGCCATCGTCGGCGCGTCCGGATCGGGCAAGTCCACGCTGCTCAACGTGCTGTCGGGGCTCGACGTGCCGACCGCGGGGGTGGCCAGGGTCGCGGGCACCGACCTGCTGGCGATGACCGCCAAGGACCGGCTGCGCTACCGGCGGTCCGTGGTGGGCTTCATCTGGCAGCAGACCGCGCGCAACCTGCTGCCGTACCTGACCGCCAGGGAGAACGTCGAGCTGCCCATGAAGCTGGCCGGCGGCGGCCGGGCGCGCCGCGCCCGCGCCGGCGAGCTGCTGGAGCTCCTCGGCGTCGGCTACTGCGCCGACCGCCGCACGCCCGAGATGTCGGGCGGCGAGCAGCAGCGGGTCGCCATCGCCGTCGCCCTGGCCAACGAGCCGCAGCTCATCCTGGCCGACGAGCCCACCGGCGAGCTGGACAGCGAGACGTCCGAGCAGGTCTTCGACTCCCTGCGCAAGGCGAACCGGGAGCTCGGCGTGACCGTGGTCATCGTGACCCACGACCCGCTGGTGTCGGAGCAGGTGGACCGCACCGTGGGCATCCGCGACGGACGTACCAGCAGCGAGACGCTGCGGCGCGAGGGCGCCGAGGGGCAGATCGTCGCCGAGGAGTACGCCGTGCTGGACCGGGTGGGCCGCCTGCAGCTCCCCCGCGACTTCATGAACGCCCTGGACATGGAACGCCGGGTGCGCCTCGAACTCGAATCCGACCACATCGGCGTCTGGCCCGCCCGAGAGGAGCCCTCCCATGAGCAATGAGCCCCTGGTCGTGGTGGAGGGGGTCCGCAAGGTCTACCGGAGCGGGCCCAAGGAGGTCGTCGCGCTGCGCGAGGTGTCCTTCGAGGTGTTCCCCGGCGAGCTGGTGGCGGTCCGCGGGCGTTCGGGGTCGGGCAAGACCACGCTGCTCAACCAGATCGGCGGCCTGGACCGTCCGGACGCCGGACGGGTCGTCGTGGCCGGGCACGAGGTCACGTCCATGTCCGAGGACGCCCTGCTGGCGCTGCGCCGGGACGTGGTGGGCTTCGTGTTCCAGTCGTTCGGGCTGATCCCCGTGCTGTCGGCGGCCGAGAACGTGGGGGTGCCGATGCGGCTGGCCCGCGTGCCGTCCGCCGAGCGGGAGGAGCGGGTCCGGCTGCTGCTGGCGCTGGTGGGGCTGGACAAGCACATGAACCAGCGGCCGTACGAGCTGTCGGGCGGTCAGCGGCAGCGGGTGGCGATCGCCCGCTCCCTGGGCAACCGGCCCAAGCTGCTGGTGGCCGACGAGCCGACGGGGCAGCTCGACTCGCAGACCGGGCGGCAGATCATGGAGCTGTTGCGCGCGCTGGTGCGCAGCGAGGGGGTGACGGCGCTGGTCGCCACGCACGATCCCAACCTGATCACGCTGGCGGACCGGGTGTTGGAGATCAGCGACGGCGTCGTCCGGGAACCCTCCCTCACCTGACCCGCTCCTCCTCTGCGCGCTCCGCCCGCTCACCGACGGGCGGAGCGGGCGCGGGCCTGGGCGAGCGCGCCACGGCGGCGAGGTTGGCGACGGCGACCACCACCCCACCGGTGACCATCAGCACCCCCATCCCGGTCACGCCCGCCAGCGGCGCCGCGACGGCCAGCCCCACCGGCCGCGCCGCGAACGAGATGAGCTGGTCGAACGAACGCACCCGGCCCAACGCCCCCTCCGGGATCTCCTCGGCCACCACCGTCTCCCACAACGGGCTGAGCACCCCGAGCCCCACCATGGCCACGAAGTACGCCACCGCGACCACCACGGCCGACAGCCCGAACCCCACCGCCACCGGCAACGCCACCATCGGCAGCAGATAGAGCGCGGCCCCCACCTGAACGGCGACCAGCGGCCTGCGCACCGGCAACCGCGGCGCGACCAGCACCCCCGCCAGCAGCCCGACCGTGCCGCTCTGCACGATGATCATCCAACCGGCCTCGCCTCCCAGCCGCTGCACGGCCGCCACCGGCCCCAGGGTGAGGAACACCCCGGCCATGAAGTGCCACACGCCGTGCGACAGCACACAGGCCAGGAACCACGGTCGCCTCCTGACCTCCCCGAACCCTTCGGCCAGCTCCCGCCCGAACCCGACCCCCCACCGCCGACCGGCCTCCCCGCCGGGGACCGCATTCCGCTCCTCCGCGACCTTCTCGCGCCCCGCGCCCCCGGCAGCCGTACGGACCCCGCCGAGCGTCAGCGCCGAGCACGCGAACAACATCGCCGTGCCCCCAGCGGCCCACCCGGGCCCGGCGGCCAGCGTGAGCGTCCCCGCGAGCGCCGGCCCCAGGACGGCCGACACGCTGGTCACCACGCCGATCCGGGCGTTCACCCGCAACCGGTCCGGCCCCGGCACCACCGCCACCACCAGCCGCGGCACGGCCGGACTCCCGAACGCGATCGCCGCCCCCGAGACCGCCGACAACACGGCGAGGTCGGGAATCCGAGCCACCCCGGCCAGCAGCTCGACCGCCATGAGCCCCTGGGCCAGACATCGCGTGAGGTCGGCGAGCAGCACGACCCGTCCGGGCCGGACCCGGTCGGCCAGCACGCCGCCGACCGGCAGCAGCAACAACAACGGCACCATCTCGCAGGCCAGCACCAGCCCCAGCGCCTCCCCCGACCCCGTGGCGCGCAGCACGGCCAGGGTCAGCGTGGTGGGGATCATGGCTGTGGCCAGCGCGGACATGCAGCGTCCGGCCAGCAGCCGGTTCCTGGGCCCGGCGAACAACGAAAACGACATGACCAGGAAGGTATTTCGTCAGCGAACGATTCGTCAACAAATTACTTGTTGGCGTATGATCCTGTGCCGTGGAGGATTCCGTCGATCGTCATCTGGCCCGCTGGCGCGGCAAGGCGCCCTTCGACGAGCGGGTGGAGGGCATCGTGACCCGCATGCAGTCGCTGGTGAAGCACCTCGGCCACGCCAAGGCGGCCGCGCTGGCCCAGACCGGCGTCCAGGACTTCGAGTTCCAGACGCTCCACAGGCTCGCCGCCCACAACGGCACCGCCACCCCGACCGAGCTGGCCGCCGAGCTGCTGCTCTCCCCCGCCGGCATGACGGGCCGTCTCGACACGCTGGAGAAGGCCGGTCTGGTGCGCCGCGTCCGCAGCACCGAGGACCGCCGTCGCGTGGACATCGAGCTCACGCCCAAGGGGCACGACCTCTGGATGGAGGCCATGGCCGTCCTGGCCGTGCTGGAGGCGGCCATGGTGAACGCCCTCTCCCCCGACGACCAGGACACCCTGGACAACCTGCTCAAACAGCTCCTGCTCTACGTGGAGACGAACCCCAATCAATTGCATTGAGGCGGGCAGGCGTCCGGTGATACCCATGCTGGGATGAAACTTCCGACCTCGGAGACCACATGGCCGTGACGCCGTTCCGCATAGAGGTTCCCGACGACGTACTCGACGACCTGCGCACCCGTCTCCGCAACGCCAGGTTCACCCGCTCGCTGGACCACCGCCCCTGGGAAGGCGGAACCGACCCCGCCTACCTGCGGGAACTGGTGACGTACTGGGCCGACGGCTTCGACTTCCGCGCCCAGGAAGCCCGTCTCAACGAGCTGGACCACTGCAAAGCCCCCGTCCAGGGACGAGACCTCCACTTCGTCCGCATCCCCGGCACCGGCCGCGCGCCGCTGCCCATCCTGCTCTGCCACGGCTGGCCCAGCAGCTTCATGGAGATGCTTCCCCTGGCGGCCCGCCTGGCCGACCCCGCCCGGCACGGCGGCGACCCCGGCGACTCCTTCGACGTCGTGATCCCGTCGATGCCCGGTTTCCTCTACTCCGACCTGCCGGACGAGCCCCTCACCCGGCCCGCGATGGCCCGCATGCTGCACCTGCTGATGACCGAGGTCCTGGGCCACGAACGCTACGGGGCCTTCGGCGGCGACATCGGCGGCGCGGCCGTCGGCTGGCTCGGCGCCCTCTATCCGGACCAGGTGACCGGAATCCACCTCATCCACCCGCCCGCCCCCGCGTCCCTGGACGTCCCGCCGCTGACCCCCGACGAACAGGCCTTCCTGGACGCCGAGGCGGCCTACGACGAACGCGACGGCGGCTACAGCGAGATCATGCTGACCCGTCCGGACACGATCGCCGCCGCCCTGCTCGACTCACCGGCCGGACTGGCCGCGTGGATCGTGGACAAGCTGCGCGCCTGGAGCGACTGCCACGGTGACCTGGAGTCCCGGTTCGACCGCGACACCCTGCTCACCATGCTGACCCTCTACTGGGCCACCGGCTCGATCGGCACCTCGTTCAAGTCGTACTACGACTGGCCGAACAACCCGCCCCGGCCGCCGATCACCGTGCCGTCCGCCGTCACCCTCAGCCACGAGCCCTCCGTGGCGAGCCTCCCCCGCAGCTTCGCCGAACGCGCCCTGACCGACCTGCGCCACTGGAACACCCCGGCCCGGGGCGGCCACTTCATGGCCCTGGAGGAACCGGCACAGCTGGCGACCGACATCACCACGTTCTTCCGCGCCCTACGCCCAGCCTGAGGAGCGCTGCCGCCGCGCGGGTGTTCGCTACCGGCCCGTACGGCTGGCGACGATCACCTGCACGGCATGCTCCAGGGCGTAGGCCGTGTCCGCGCCGCCGCCCTTGACCTGCTCGTCCGCAGTGGCCACCGCCTGGATCGCCCGGGACAGCCCCTCCGGCCCCCAGCCGTTCAGCTGGCGCTTGACCCGGTCGACCTTCCAGGGCGGCATCCCCACATGGGCGGCGAGCTGCCCCCCGCGCAGGTTGCGCGGGGCGCTCCCCACCTTGGCCAGCGCTCTCAGCCCGCCGGCCAGCGCACTCACCAGCAGCACCGGCGCGACGCCGGTGCTCAGAGCCCAGCGCAACTGCTCCAGGGCCTCGGCCAGGCGCCCCTCGATCGCCGAGTCGGCCACGTTGAAGCCGGTGACCTCGGCCCGGCCCTTGTGATAGCGCGCCACGGCCGCCGCGCTGATCGTCTTGTCCTCGGTGTCGAACGCGAGCTGGCTGCACGCCGCCGCCAGCTCCCGCAGGTCGTTGCCCACCGCGTCGAGCAACGCCTGGGCCGCGTCACCCACGATGTTCCGCCCGGCCCGCTTGACCTCTCCCTTGATGAACTCCAGCCGCTCGCCGGGCTTGGTGACCTTGTTGATCGTCACCACCTGGGCCCCGGCCTTCTTCACCCCGTCGACCAGCGCCTTCCCCTTCACCCCACCCGGGTGCGCCAGCACGAGAACCGTGTCGTCGGAGGGCTGCTTCGCGTACGACACCACCTCGGTGATGACGTCCTTCGGCAGGTCTTGCGCCGAGCGGATGACGACCACCGAGCGGTCGCCGAAGAGCGAGGGCGAGGTCAGCTGGGTCAGCTCGCCGGTGGCGACCTTTCCGCCGACGAGATCATGCACCTCGGCCCCGGGATCGCCGGCCCGCGCCGCCGCGACGACCGCGCCCACCGCCCGCTCGGCAAGCAGCTCCTCGTCGCCGAGGACCAGGGTGACTAGTGCTGGATCGGTTCCCGCCATGTCAGGCAGCATGCCATGCGGCACCGACAACCTGGTACTCGACCGTTGCAGTTCGTGTTACGAACGGCTATAGTTCGGGACACGAACTACATTTGGCCGGAGTCATGATGACGTGTCTTACGGGTTGTGATGATCGTCGGGGGCCGCGGCGGCTCGGCGTTCCCCCGGACGTCGGGCGCCAAAACCGCGATGCGCGAGGGCCTGTCCGGCAACCGCTTCGCCGAGCAGCCGGTCTGTCGGTGTCGCGGTTGGCTCTGGGCACGATGATTTCCGGGGCGGAGACGTCCGAACCAGACAGTCACGCGATCACGGATCGCGCCCAGGAGCACGGCGTCGACTTCTTCGACACCTCCGACGTCCATGCCGACGGCCGCACCGAGCAGATCATCGGCCGCCGGTTCGCCAGGGGGACGGCAGGCGCGACAGTACCGCAAGCACTCTGGCCAGGCTGGACGAGTTGTTCCCGCCACCTGGCCCCACGGCTCCGAACCCGCACCAGAAGCGTACGCCTGGTGACCTCTTCTTTTTCTCCGTGTGACGTATGAAAGGCAATACTGTGTCTGCATCTGATGTGGTGTTCGGTTTCGGCGCGCATTCCGGTTTCGAGGACCTGCCCGAGCTGTTGCGCATGGTTCAGCAGGCCGACCGGGACGGGCTCGATCTCTTCTCGCTGTCCGACCATCCCTATCTCGGCGAGCGCCTGGACGCCTACGCCACGATCGGCTTCCTGCTGGGCGGCACGCGGCACATCGCCGGTCTGGCCAATGTCACCAACCTGCCGACCAGACCCGCCCCCATGCTGGCCAGGACGGTGACGTCGTTGTCGGCGCTGTCGAACGGCCGCGTCGTGCTCGGCATGGGCGCGGGCGGGCTGTGGGACCGCATCGCCGACATGGGCGTGCCCCGGCAGACCCCCGGCGACGCCGTGGACGCCTTCGAGGAGGCGATCGTCCTGATCCGGAAGCTGTCGGGCGGCGGCGCGCCGGTCACCCACGAGGGACGCCACTACCGGGTGCACGGGATCGAGCCCGCCCCCGTGGCCGCGCCCCCGGTATGGACCGGGTCGAACGGGCCCAAATCCCTCGCCGCCACGGGCAGGGTGGCCGACGGCTGGATCCCCGGCCACGCGGCCGACTGGCGCAGCGAGCGGTATCGCGCCTCACGGCCCATCATCGACGAGGCGGCCGCCGCGGTGGGCCGCGACCCACGCGAGATCCGTACGATCTACAACTTCCCGGGCCGCATCACCGACCGCCCGCTGCCCGCCACCCGCGACCACGACGGACGCTGGATCGGCGGCTCGGTCGGGCAGTGGGTCGAGGAGCTGACCGAAGCGGTGCTGGAGCACGACGCCTCGGGTTTCGTCCTCTTCTCCGCCGGCCACGGCGCCACCGACCTCACCACGCTGGCCCGCTGGGCCCGAGAGATCGTGCCGTCCGTCCGCGAGGCGATCTCGAAGTAGCGCGACGCGCCGTCCGCCTGTACGCGGACGCTCTTCCAGCCGAAAGGGGATCGGACAAATGTCACACGCCATCATCCATCCCGAGACTCTGCACAACCCGCCCGGAGACGGCTACAGCCACATCGCCCGCGCCTCCGGAGAGACCGTCTTGGTCGCCGGGCAGTACGCCTCCGACCGCGAGGGCCACGTCGTCTCCGAGGACTTCGCCGAGCAGGTCAGGCAGTCGTTCGCGAACCTGGGCAAGGCGCTCGCCGCGGTCGGCCTCGCCGACAGCCACGTGGTGCAGATCCGCACCTAGATCGTCGACCACGACAAGGACAGGCTGGAGATCCTTCTCAAGGCCGTCCATGACATCTGGGGGACCTGCCGCCACTCAGACGCTCGTGGGAGTGGCCGCGCCCGCCCTGCCCGACATGCTGTTCGAGGTTGACGCCGTCGCGATTCCCGACCAGGCCGCCTGAGCGCGCCCTGCCGGCGTCCACCATCCGTTCGCCGTCCGCGCGAGGACGGCGTGCCGGTGTTCGCTGCGCAGGCGATCGGCGAAACCGAGGTGGTCGGAGTCGCCGCGGGTCAGGACGACTTGCCGATGGAACGGAGTTCGCGCTGCAGATCCCGCCAGTGGCCGGGCAGTCCCGCGTCGATCAGGGTGATGCCCTCGCCGGTGTCGACGAGATAGCACGCCACGACGTCATTGCCGAGGCGGTGCAGATGAGGCGCCAGTTTCATGGAACTTCTCCCGGGGGTCTGGACTGAGGATGGAGTCTGACGGCGCGGCCCTCGGCCCGCGGCCTGACGGCGAAGGCCGCAGCCTGACGGCGAGAACCGCGGCCTGACAGCGGGGCCGCACTCGGAGGCGAGGGACGCGGACTGAGGGCGAGGGGCGCGGCCGTGATCGCTAGCCCGACAGGCCGTGCAGGGCGGTGATGACGCCGCGGCCGACGGGGGTGGTGAAGTCACGCACCATGCTCGTGACGAAGCTCGCCACGGACGTCACCGTGCCACCCGCCGCTTCGATCTGGCGGAAGGCCGCGCTCTCCGTGCGCTCCGACATGCCGCCGCTCGCGTCAACCAGCACGATCACGTCATAGCCGTCAGCCAGGCCGTCGAGCGCGGTGTGCAGGACGACGATCTCCGAGGTCACACCACAGACGACCAGCGTTTTGCGGCCCTCCGTGGCGATCGCCTCGCGCCATGCCTGGTCGTCCCAGCAGCACGGTCCGCCGCGCACGAAGGGGGACGCCTCGGGAAGTTCGGCGATGACACCAGGCCCACCTGGCCTGGGGGCGACCGACACAGTGAAGGGGATGTCCAGCGCCTGCGCGACCGTGCCGAGCACGCCAGCCGACCGCCTGATGACGTCGGGGCTGTTCGTGCTGCTCAGGGCGACGATGCTGTCCTGCAGGTCCGCGAAAACGATCTGCACGGTACGGGGATCGATCACTATTCTCTCCCAAAATCGTTCATGAGCTGAATGATAAGAGGACAGTAGCATGCCGCACATGAACGATGCCAAGTGAATCTGCCCCCGCTTTCGGCTCAGCAGGCCGACTCGCGACGCCCTGCCCGCACCCCTCAATCCCATCCGAGCACCCTCGAACGGCCCCACGCCCGACCGGCCGTGGACCGCCGCGCCGCGAGGCCCGCCCGTGCCACCACCGCCGACCCCGACCTTCAGTGGCCATGGCCTCCCGAAAGCCAGAGCCACTGGCCGGACGTCAGTGGCCCTGGCGGGACGTCAGTGGCCCTGGCGGGACGTCAGTGGCCCTGGCAGGACGCCAGTGGCCCTGGCCTCCCAAAAGCGGCCGCCGCAGAGCGCCGCGTTTTT
Source organism: Nonomuraea sp. NPDC001684 (assembly GCF_053596515.1). Lineage (NCBI taxonomy): Bacteria > Bacillati > Actinomycetota > Actinomycetes > Streptosporangiales > Streptosporangiaceae > Nonomuraea > Nonomuraea sp. NPDC001684. The sequence goes on along the minus strand of NZ_JBSFGJ010000028.1, from coordinate 786 downwards.
CACGGCGGCTGACGGTCACACCTGCCCCTGACCTCTGCAAGCAGCGCAACACTGCCGAGAGGTTGGGGAGCGGGCCGCCGGTGACTCTCCAGGCCGGCGGCAAGCCGATCTCTCGGCAGGAACGTTGCATCAACCGCACAGAGGATCTTCGGGGCCGGCCTTCTGATGCGACAGAACACCCGACAGCCGTCCGAGCGACCCACGTCGGCGGGGAGCCCTTACTGTCCCGGGCTCCTCCGACCGGTCCAGAGAGCCTCACTGGGCATGAAGAGACACCGCCCTCGCCCCGCTGACATCCCCGTCCGGAAGATCGGCTCGCCGCCAGGCGCGAACGGTCACCGCCCCAAGAACCGCTGGTATCCCCGTCCAGGAGATCGGCTCGGACATCGAGCGTGAAGAGGCACCGGCCCGAGCCCCACCGTCACCCCCGTCCGGAAGACCGGCTCGTCACCAGGCGTGAGACGTCACCAGCCCGTGACCTGCTCATACCTCGACCACGGCTCCGGTGGCCAGTTCCTGATCGGTTCGTGCGACCCACCGGTGCCGGTTCCTGCCCCCTTCCGCCTCAATGAGCCTGAGTCGCGCTCGATCGGCGTCGGAGCACTCATGGCCCACGGGGGACTACGGCCAGGCTGCCTTCGTGTTCGACGACTGCCAGGTCACCCGATCGATCGGTGCGGTAGATGGCGGCGCCCACGTGCCGCGCAGGGCCATCGAGTACGACAGGTCGACCAGCAGGCACACCGCCGCCGCGCTGCGGCGTTCGGTCTCGGAGACCTCGAAGTC
>NZ_JBSFGJ010000027.1:0-47135 GCF_053596515.1 Nonomuraea sp. NPDC001684 | reverse complement strand
GGCGCGCAACAACAAGGACAAGAAGGCGGCGCTGGAGGCCGCCGAGGCCGCGCTGGCCGTCCTGGAGACCGGCAGGACCATCTTCGAGAGCGGCCTCGACCGGGAGGAGCTGCGCGAGCTCCACCTGCTCACCGCCAAGCCCTTCCTCTACGTCTTCAACCTCGACGCCGACGAGCTGACCGACACCGCGCTCAAGGAGCAGCTGTCGGCCATCGTCGCGCCGGCCGAGGCCGTCTTCCTCGACGCCAAGATCGAGTCCGAGCTGGTCGAGCTCGACGAGGAGGAGGCCCTGGAGCTGCTCCAGTCGGTCGGCCAGGAGGAGTCGGGCCTGCGCCAGCTCGCCCGGGTCGGCTTCGAGACGCTGGGCCTGCAGACCTACCTGACCGCCGGTCCGAAGGAGACCAGGGCCTGGACGATCCGCAAGGGCGCCACGGCGCCCGAGGCGGCCGGCGTGATCCACACCGACTTCCAGCGCGGCTTCATCAAGGCCGAGGTGGTCTCCTTCGACGACCTCGTCGAAGTGGGCTCCATCGCCAGCGCCCGGTCCGCGGGCAAGGCCCGCATCGAGGGCAAGGACTACGTCATGCGCGACGGCGACGTGGTGGAGTTCCGCTTCAACGTCTGATCCGCCGGCCCGGTGCTATCCGAGCAGCCCGCCGAGCAGGGCCGCGGGGCCGCCGCTGAGCGGGCCGCCGCCCCCGCTGAGCGGGCCCCCGCCGCCGTTGCCGGCGGGCTTCTTGTCGAAGTGGATCATCTCGTTCGCGTACGTGCCGCCCTGGCACACGGCCTTGCCGCGGCCGACGGGGGAGACCTTGCCGCCCGCCTCGGTGCACTCGCTGTCGGTGACCCAGGAGGGCGCGGCGGTGGCCGGGGAGGGCGCGCAGAGGGCGAACGCGGCGAGCGCGGCGGCGGGCAGGAGGGCGGCGGCGAGGCGACGCATCACATCAGTCCAATCACGGTGGGCTAACTTTCGCTACGCTAGGTTACCGGCGGATCGCCGTCGAAAGCCCATCGTCCGGATGACGAACGCGCAGGCCCCTCCGGGATTATGTGATTCCGGGACAACTGACGCGTCAACCACTTTGGGTCCCTACGCGTCGAATCGTCACGGCGTTCACGCTGACTCGGGAGGCCCTCATGATCCGACGCATCATCCGGAAACGACGTCCGGCGCCCACCCTCGCGGGCATCAGCCTGGAGGAGGAGCTGGCCCTGATCAGGGTCGAGCTCATGTACGGGCTGCGCGTCAACCGTGAGGCGTACCTGCGCAGGAAGGTCGACGAGCGCAACGAGCTGGCCAGCCGCATGCGGGAGCGGGACGCCGCCTCGATGCTCGCCGACCTGCGGGGGTCGCTGGAGCGCGCGGTGTCGCCCACGGTCGTCGACCTGCACAGCCGTCGCCGGGCACGCACGAGCCAGGACCCCGAGCCCGCCTGAGCCGAGACTGTCGTACCCCCAGAAGTGGTGCATAACACCCTCTGTCCTCCTCTCATGCCAAATGCGCAGGTCGTGAGCATCTATGCCTGTTTTGGACAGGAATCCATGTCTGCCGCGCTAGGCGGAAATGGGCGTCTGGCCTGGTCAAATGGTGATTCCGCCAGTAAGTGACGGGAACCGGCGCTGACGTCTGCCATACGGATCCGGTTTGCCGTCAGGGCGGTCATGCCTGCAGCATGGGCGTGGCTTTCCTGGAAGAATGGCGGGACCGGATAGGGTGACTACTTCACCGCGGATGATGGGGATCGGCAACGGACGACACCGCGCCAACCGGGGGGATCGGCGCGAGCGGAGGCGTGATGGCTCGTAGGTCTACCGTCCAGCACGATCCTCGGATCGCTGGCGAGCCCGAGCTTTCCGCGCGCCCGGACATGGCTGACTTCGACGCGCCGCCCTCGCGCAGGCCGCGTCGGGGCGGCTGGTCCGGTGGCGGCGGACGGTGGCTGGTCTGGGCCGGCCGCATCATTCTCTGGGCGCTTATTGTGGTTATCGTGGTGAATGGGATTCGTGCCCCATTTGAGCGGTTTACCCAGCAAGAGCCTACGACGACGAATGGCGCCGCCGTGGCGCACAAGGGATTCCCCGCTGACCAGGGCATGGCTTTCGCCGCCCAGTTCGCGGGGGTCTATCTGAATTTCAGCCCGGAAGACGCGGCCAGCCGGACCAGGAAGCTCGCCGCGTTCCTGGCCGAGGGCATGGACGCGCAGATGTGGTGGGACGGCTTCGGCAAGATGGCCGCCGTCGCGATCCAGCCGTACGACATCGAGGCGACCGACGCCCAGAACGCCGTGGTCAGCGTGGCCTTCCAGTCCGGGCCGCGCCGGCTCATGCTGTCGGTCCCGATCTACTACTCCGGCGACGACAACGGCAGGCGGTTCGTCATCGCGGGCCGTCCGGCGATCCTTCCCGCGCCGGCCCCGGCCGACCTGCCGCAGCTCGCGAAGCCGGAGACCGACGACGCGGCGGCGGCCGAGCTCAAGCCGCAACTGGAGGGCTTCTTCAAGGACTACGCCTCCGGCGACACCGCCGGGCTGCAGCGCTACGTGGCCGCAGGGAAGACCCTGCCGAGCTTCGGCAGCGCCTTCACCTTCGCGGAGCTGAAGGACATCGTGGTGCCTGTGGGGGGTGCCACCCGAGAGATCCAGGCGGTCGTGGTGTGGATCGTGCCCAACGGCGACGCTCCGGCCACGCCGAGCGCCACCGACCCGGCCGCCGTCGGCGGGCGGCTGGAGCAGGCCTACCGCCTCACCGTGGAGAAGCAGGGCGACAAGTGGTACGTCGCCGACATCCGCGGCGCTGGTCGGGCCGTTGGATAGACGCACGACCGCGCTGTTGTTCGGTACCCCCCGGGAGGACAAGAAGTGACGTTGAAGACCGTAGTGCTCACCTTGATCGAAATGTCGCCGTCGCCGTCGCCGACCGGCATTGACACCGGAGGGCTCGCCAACTTCCTGCGTGCCTTCTTTGCCCCGTTGTTCCTGGTAGTCGTCTCCGTGGTCGCGCTCTTCTTCCTCTTCACCCGCGAGATCACGCGTTTCGTCCAGTTCCTCATCCTGGCTGTGGCCATCGGAGTGATCTTCTACGTGCCCAACATCATCGAGGTGACGGCGAAGGCGATCGCGGGCGCTCTCGGCATCAAGTAAAGGGTTGAGACCGCTCCAGGGCGGTCATGTACGAGCGGGTGGAGAGGAGGACTGCGTGGACCTGCCCACGTATACGAACATCTGGCGCATCGAGAAGCGGCTCTACAAGCTCTACGACCTTCGCCTCCCGATGCCGCTCCCCATCGTCTGGATCGGCGTGTTCGTCGGGGTGTTCGTGCCGTGGTCGCTCCTGCTGATCCTGGTGGGCGTGCCGGTGGCCATGCCGTGGCACGTGTTGTTCCTGGTCCCGCCGGGGATCGTGACGTGGTTGTCCACGCGTCCCGTCATCGAGGGCAAGCGGCTCACCGAGCTTCTGGAATCCCAGCTGCGCTACCTGGGCCAGCCCAAGGCCTGGTACCGGCTCGCGCCCACCTCCGAGCCCGAGGCGGTCACGTTCTCGGGGCGCATCTGGCGTACCACTCCGGTGCGGGTCAAGGCCAAGGCGGCGCGCAAGTCCCGCCAGCCGCAGCGCAAGCGTGAGGGGCAGCGGATCACGGGTCCGCGCCAGGTCCGTCCGGCCGTGGCCGCCGCGGCGGCGGCCGCCCAGCAGGCGCCGGTGGCGGAGGCGCGTACCGGGTGGGGGTCGCGAACCAGGCGGGGCATCGCGCCCGCGCTGGCGCCGCAGGCCCGCCGTCCCGCCCCTGCCTTCGGCCGGGACGTGCCGCTGGTCCTGGTCCCGGGAGATGAGAACGGACCGGCGCTGCCGCCGGTCGAGCACGACGTCGCCGCCGGAGAGCTGGCCAGCCGCGAGCTCACCGGCGGCGCCCTCCCGGCCCGCCGCCGCCGCGCCGCCCCCGACCGCCGATCCGAACGCGACGCGCCCGGCCATGAGGCCGTGGGTTCCGAAGCCGCCGTTCCCGAGGCCGCCGTTCCCGAGGAGCGGGAGGTCTCGGAGGCGGCGCAGCCGAGCGCGCCCAGGGGCTCCACGGGCAGGGCGTCGGGCGAGCGTACGGACGCCGGTGCGGGTGAGGTACAGAGTGGTCGTGGGGCCGTCGTGCCGATCCGGTCGGCGGAGGGGCTCAGGCCCGTGGCCGGCAAGCCGATCGACACAGAGGCCCTGCGGCGGCTGCGCCGGCTCGCCGCCACCGCCGACGCGCCCGGTGAGGCGGCGGGTCGCGCGGAAGGCGAGCGCGGCGTCGCAGAGCGCCGCGACGACGTCACCGGACGTCGTGAGAGCACGGACGAGCGCCGCCAGGGCGTCGCCGGCCGTCCCGAAGGCGTGGGCCGCGAGGACGAGAACACGATCGCCCGCGACCAGCACAGGAAGGGGCAGCCGCCGCGGGTCGCGCCCGGGACGGTGATCCTGGGCGCCCAGCGTTCCTGGCCCCCGGTCGACCCCGACGCCAAGCCCCTCTCCGGCCCACCCCTCCGCCTCGAAGACCAGATCCTCACCCCCCACCCTCCCGCCGACAACTCACCGGCAGCCGAAGCCGGGCATGTGGGCGAGGGCGCGCATGTGGAAGAAAGCGCGCATTCGGGCGAGGGGACTCGGACCAGCGCAGATGTCCCGACGGGCGAGGACGAGTCGACAGGCGAGGGCGTTTTCGTCGAGGAGACCGCTCCCGCCGCCGGCACAGACGCTCCGAACTCCCACGCGCCCGACGCCGAACGGTCCTTCGAGACCACGCACGAGGCTCCCACCCAAGCCTCCGCCGAGGTCTCAGCCTCCGCCGAAGAGCTCGCCCGGGGCGAAGCCTCGGCCCGCAGGGAAGCCCTCTCCGGCAGCGAAGTGCCCGTTCGCAGCGAAGCCTCGGCCCCCAGGGAAGCCTCCCCCCGCAGCGAAACGCCCTCTGGCGGCAAAGCCTCGGCCCGTAGCGAAGCCCGCGCTGGTAGCGAAGCCTCCGCTGGTAGCGAAGCTTCCGTTGGTATCGAGGATGTTGCCGAGCGGCCGGTCTCCGGCGAAGGGCGCGTGTCCTCCGGGCCGGTTGTCACCGGCGAGGAGGATGTCCCCGCTGGGCAGGGCACTCCCGACCGGAGGGCCGGTGCCGGAAGGCGGGCCGTTTCCGAGGGTGAGGATGCCGCCAGCGAGCAGGGGGCTGTCGTAGGGGTGTCTGCCGACGTGGGCGCGGTCGTCGAAGGGGCTGGGGGCGGACGTACGGAGGTGCCGGCCGCTCGGTCCGAGGGCGATGGGGGCGTACCGGACGAGCAGGCCAAGCCTTCCGAGGCGTACGGCGAGCCCGGGCGGGACGTGGCGGCGCGGCGGCGGCCCGCCGGCGGCCCGCCAGGTGACAGGGCCGGCGGTCGGCCAGGGGACGGCGTCGGCGGACTGCCAGGGGCCGGCGGACTGCCAGGGGCCGGCGGACTGCCAGGGGACAGGGCGGGCGGGCTCGTGGCGCCTGTGCCGGTTCCCAGGCCCGGTGAAGGCGGCAGGCCCGCCGAAGGACGGGTGCGCAGGGTCGAGTCCGTGGTGGGCCGGGACTCCGGCGGATGGCGCCGGATCGCCCAGGTCGTGGTGGGCGGAGGCGGCGTACGCACCGACGGGTCCGAGATCGACGAGGCCAGGGCCAGGGCCGTGTTCGGCGGCAGCAGGCGGATCGTGGTGCTCGGCTGCACCGGCGGCGCGGGCCAGTCCACGACGGCGCTCATGCTCGGCCACACCTTCGCCACCTACCGCGACGACCGGATCGTCGCCGTCGACGCCAACACCGGCGGCACCACGCTGACCAGCAGGATCGAGCCCGAGACGCCGGAGACCCTCACGTCGCTGCTGTCCGGCCTCGACCAGGTCAGCGGCTACCTGACGATGCGGGGCTTCACCACCCGCACCGCCTCCGGCCTTGAGGTGATCTCGGCCGACACCGACGCGGGCGCCGAGCAGCGGCTCGCCGACCGCAGCTTCTTCTCCGACCACCGACTGGGCGAGTCGATGCGCCTGCTCGACCGCCACTACAAGCTGTCGGTCATCGACCCGGCCGCCGCGCTCGCCGCCCGCATCCTGCCGTACGCCGACCAGCTCGTGCTGGTGGTCCCGGCGAGCGAGGAGGCGGCCGAGGCGGTGGCGATGACGTACGAATGGCTCGACGGGCACGGCTGCGGCGAGCTGCGCAGGCGGGCGGTGATGGTCGTCAACGGCGTGAGCAGGCGGTCGATGGCCGACGTCGAGCAGGCGGAGGCGGTGGCCCGAGGCAGATGCCGGGCCATCGTCAGGGTCCCGTGGGAGGACGGCCTGGCGCCCGGCGGCGCGGAGATCGTCGACCCCGGTCAGTTGCGCGCGGCCGGACGGCGGGCCTACCTCGCCCTCGCCGGCGTCGTGGTTGCAGGCTTCGCGGTACAGGCACACGGACAGGCCGTCCGACCGAGCGAAGAGGAGTTGGCGAGTGACCCCCCGGGCACGAGAATCGGTGAGCGTTAAGTGAACATGCGAGCAGGTCTGGCCCGTTCATGCGCCGAGGGGGCGGCATGAGCAGGGCGTCCCGAGCACACCAGCGTCTCGCGGTCCGCTACTTCGACGACCGCATCCTGCTCACGGACACCTGCGCGTGGGCGTACTTCCGGCTTCCGACGGTCAGCTACGAGTTCGTCACGCCGGAGGAGCGCGAGGCGCTGGCCACCAACGTCACGATCGCGCTGGCCGCGATCAGGATGCCCGACGCCGAGGTCCACCTGCGGGTCGCGCACCGCACCTACCCGGCGGCCGAGTGGGCGATGGCGCTCAACGCCACCTCCGACGAGGGGCCGGGCTGGCGCGACTACCTGGAGGAGATGTACCGGCACGTCTGGGCGAAGGACTTCTGGTCGAAGGAGGTCTACCTGGGCGTCCGCCTCGGGCCGCGCGGCAAGCAGCTCGGCAGCGGCGTGCTCGCCCAGCTCCTCGGCTTCTACCAGAAGACCGAGAAGGCGCTCGGCATGGAGGACGACCACGTCCCGGACAGCGAGATCGGCCGCTGGACGGAGTCGGCCGAACGGCTGGGCCGGGCCCTGGCCTCCAGCGCCCTGTACGCCAGGCACGCCACGTCCGTCGAGGTGGCCTGGCTGTTCCAGCACGCCGCCGCCGGAGCGGTCGGCGACCCGCCGCCCTCGGCCAGCCCGAAGCGGCGCTGGGGCAAGGGCGAGATCGAGTCGCTGGTCGAGGGCGAGATCCACAACGGCAGGTCGCTGCTGCGGATCGTGCAGCCGCAGGGCGACTCGTACGTGGCCCACCTGTCGTTCGCCCGCTTCCCCGACCTCATGCCGTTCCCCGACGGCGAGCCGTGGATGCACTTCGCCGACCAGCTGCCCTTCCCGGTGGAGATCTCGTCCAGGATGCGGCTGATCCCGCCGGTCAAGGCGTCGAAGGACGTCGCGCGCAAGCTGGCCCACGCCCGCGACATGGACCACCACATCCGCGAGGCGGGCGCCGAGGCGCCGATCGCGCTGGCCGAGCAGATCGACGCGGCCCGCATGCTCGAACACGGCATCACCAAGGAACGACTGCCCTTCGTGTACGGCTGGCACCGCCTGATCGTCTCGGCCCCCACGGAGGACATCTGCGTGCAGCGGGTCGAGGCGGTCGTCGAGCACTACCGCGACATGGGCATCGACGTGGTGAACTCGACCGGCGACCAGTTCTCGCTGTTCTGCGAGACGCTGCCGGGCGAGAAGGTGCGCGTCAACGCCTACGCCCAGCGTCAGCCGCTGCGGACGATCGCGGGCGGCATGGCCACGGCCACCGTCGACCTCGGCGACCGGCTCGACGACGGCAGCGAGGGCTGGCTCGGGCCGTACATCGGGGAGACCGTCGGCAGGGCGCGCAGCATCGTGCACTTCGACCCGCTGCTGGCCGCGAGCCGCAACCGGCCGACCGCCATCGCGATCACCGGCGAGCCGGGCGGCGGCAAGACCACACTCGCGCTGCTGATGATCTACCAGATGGCGCTGCGCGGGGTCACGGTCGCGGTGATCGACCCGAAGGGCGACGCCGAGTCGCTGGTCCAGCTCCTGGAGAAGCGCGGGCGCAAGGCCAGGGTGATCCCGCTGGGCTCGGCCGCGCCGGGGCTGCTCGACCCGTTCTCGTTCGGCGACGACATCGCGGCGAAGAAGACCATGGCGACCGAGACGCTGCGGCTGCTGCTGCCCCGCATGTCGGAGGAGCGCGAGTCGGCCATGATCCAGGCCGTGGCCGCGGTCTCCAACGGCCCCGACCCGTCGCTGGGCAAGGTGGTCGACTACCTGGAGCAGGCCGACGACCCGGCCTCCAAGAACCTGGGCGCGGTGCTGCGTTCCATGTCGGAGATGCACCTGGCCAGGCTCTGCTTCGACCCCTCGGGCGGCGACCAGATCGACAGCGAGGGCTGGACCACCGTGTTCACCCTGGGCGGCCTGACGCTGCCCGACGTCGCCACGACCAGGGACGACTACTCCTACGAGCAGCGGCTGTCGGTGGCCCTGCTCTACCTGGTCTCGCAGTTCGCCCGCAGGCTGATGAACGGCCTCGACCGGCGGGCCCCCAAGGCGATCTTCCTGGACGAGGCGTGGGCGATCACCTCCACGCCGGAGGGCGCCAAGCTGGTCCCCGAGGTCAGCCGCATGGGCCGGTCCAGGAACACCGCGCTCGTCCTGGTCTCCCAGAACGCCGGAGACCTGCTGAACGAGCAGGTGACCAACTGTCTGTCCTCGGTGTTCGCGTTCCGTTCCACCGAAAGGGTGGAGGTGGACCACGTCATGTCGCTGCTCGGCGTGGAGCCGTCGGAGGAGCACAAGGCCGTGCTGCGCTCGCTGGGCAACGGCGAATGCGTATTCCGTGATCTGGATGGCAGAGCCGGGCGCATCGGAGTAGACCTGATCTCCGAAGAACTGCTCCGCTGGCTCGACACGAACCCGACACACGACAAACCAGACGGTGGCGGGCATGATGATCTTCGAGGGGGCGTGGGCAGGGCGCAGGAGGTACGGTCATGAAGATCCGACTATCCCGACGACTGGCGCTGGCGCTCGCGCTCGTGAGTGCCGTCCTCGTGGTTCCGTTGGTGGTGGGCGGTCTCTCCACGCCCGTCGCCGCGGCGCCCTGTGACCTGTCGGGGCCGCTCAACCCCGAGATGATCGGCGGCGGCACCGACGGCATGATCCAGCCGCCGCCTCCCGCGGGCGGCGTCCAGGCCCCGACGACGAACTACGGCCAGTTCGGCATGGCCGGCCAGTTCTGGCAGACCCACGGGCTCGGCTGCTCCGACTACGTCGCCGTGCTCGGCAACATGTGGGCCAACGGCGTCTTCACCGCGGCCAAGGCCATCGACCGGCTGACGATCACGACGTACCAGGCGGCCGCGACGGAAGGACCGCTCCAGTCGATCAAGGACGTCGTCGACGACATCGTCCAGAACCTGTCCGAGGCCATGTACTGGCCGTTCCTGCGGCCGATCGTGATCCTCGGCGCGATCTGGCTCGCCTGGTACGGCCTGATCCGCAAGCGGGCCACCACCACCGCCGAAGGCGTGATCTGGATGGTCCTCGCGGTCACCGTGGCCGTGTGGTTCTTCAGCAGGCCCGGCGACTTCACCGGGCTCGGCAAGGTCGTGACCGACAAGACGGGCGAAGTGGTCAACTCCGCCTTCTCGGGCCTGCCGGGCGCCGGCGGCGCGTCCTGCCTGCCGCCACCCGGCCAGACGAACCCGCAGGTCAAACCGGGCGGATACGGCCAGGTCGGCACAGCCGGCGTCGACCAGAACGCCGACGCCCTGTGGTCCACGCTGGTCTGCAAGCCGTGGCTGGTGGGCATGTTCGGCACCGCCGACCCGCAGCAGCCGATCGTGCGCGACTTCGGGCGCAAGATGCTGGAGACCCAGTCGATCGCCCCCGCCGTGGCCGGCCAGCCCGCCCCCGACATCGCCGCCCACCAGGCCGAGTACGCCAAGGTCGCCGAGCTGCTCAAGAACGACTCCCGCTACACCGTCTTCTCCGGCCGCGACTGGTCGAGCAGGCTCGGCGTGGCCGTCGGCGCGCTCATCGCGGCGGTGGTGGCCGGGTTGCTGATCTTCCTGGTGGCGGTCTCGCTGCTGGTGCTCAAGGTGGGCTTCCTGCTGCTGCTGATACTCGGGCCGGTGTTCCTGCTGGTCGGCGTGCATCCGGGCAGCGGGCGCATCATCGCCATGCGGTGGGTGGAGATGCTCGTCGGCACGTTGCTCAGGCAGGCGGTGCTGACGCTCGTGCTCAGCGTCCTGGTCTACGGGTACGCGCTGATCATCTCCACGGCCATGCCCTGGGGGCTCCAGGTGCTGTTCATGGCCCTGCTGACGATCGCGGTGTTCTTCTACCGGCGTCCGTTCCAGCACCTGTTCGCGTCCTTGAGCGGCCACACGGTCACCACCCGCATGCTCGGCGACGCCGCGAGCTCGCCCGTCCTGGAGCGGGCCGCGAACGTGTTGCCGCCGGTCGCCGGGGCCAAGCTCGGCCGGTGGGGCCTGCGCAAGGCCGAGCCGCTCATCAGGGCGGCGGCGGCCGGCAGCGGCGCGGGCGCGGCGGCCGGCGCCGCGGTCGCCCAGGCGCGGATGCGCGGCGAGGAGGGCGAGGGCGTCTCGGCCGGCACCCGGATGCCGGTGGCGGCCGCGCCGCTCGACACCGACCAGCACGGCGGCAAGGCGGGGGCCCGGCCCCCGCTCGAACCCCGCAGGGGCACCGCGCCCCCGCTCAACCTCGGCGGCCAGGCCGGCCGGACGCGCCCCGCGACGGCCGGCGGCGCCCGCGGCGGCTCCGGTGGCGCGGCGGCGGGCGGCACCGCGTCCGGGGGCATGGCCGCCGGAGCCACGACCTCCGGCGGCGGTTCCGGCGGCGGTTCCAGCAGTGGCGGCGGTGGCTGGTTCGGCGGGCGGTCGGGCGGCGGATGGGCCTCGCGCGGTGGTGGTTCCGGCGGCTCGCGCAACGGGTCGTCGGGCGGCTCGCGGGGCTCCCGGTTCGGCGGGTCGGGCGGGTCGGGTGGCTCGCCGTCCTCGGGGTCGCGTGGCTCCGGCGGCGGGCTGTTCGGCGGCGGCGGATCCAGGAACGGTGGATCCGGGAGCGGTGGATCCGGGAACGGCGGCGGGTCCAGGAACGGTGGCGGGTCCAGGTCCGGAGGGGCCGCGGCCCGGCCGTCCGGCGCGTCGTCGGGGTCGAGGATCTTCGGCTCGGACGAGCCGTCGTCCCGCTCGTCCGAGGCGCCGCCGCTGTGGCTGCGCGGCAGCGGCAACGGCGGCTCGGGTGACGATCCGTCGGTGCCCTTCTGGCTCAAGCCCAACCGCGGCAAGGACTGACCATGGCTCAGTCCGGTGACAAGCGCGGGCTGGCCTTCGCCGCCATCGTCGTGGTCATCGCCGCGGTCGGCGTCTACCTCACGATGTGGCCGAGCTCGGACGATCCGCCCGAGCAGGCCCCGGCCACGGGCACGACGTCCGCGTCCGCGCCCACGGCGGCGAGCAAGCCGCTGGCCACGGCCAGCGCCGCGCCGTTCGACGTCTACTCGTACCTGCCGATGAAGAAGGAGCAGCTGGCCGCGGCGGCGGACCTCGCCGAGCGCTTCACCGCCGTCTACGGCACCTTCAGGTACGACGAGGACCCGGCGGCGTACGCCACGAGGGTCAAGACGTTCACCACCGCCGAGCTGGGCAACATCCTCGCCCGGACGCTCACCTCGGCGGGCACCGTCCAGCAGAACCGCGACGACCAGATCGTCTCCCAGGCCACGGCCAGGCTGAAGGAGATCAGGCAGATCGAGAAGACCTCCATCGTGTTCGTCGTGACCGAGACCAGGCAGGTCACCGCGAAGAGCGGCAACCGGCAGGACGTCGAGGATTTGGCGGTCACGGTGAGCCAGCTCGGCGCCGACTGGCGGATCTTCGACGTGCTGCCCGCCACCGAGGGCCAGGACGGGGACAGCTAGCGGTGAAGTCCTCCCGAACCCGCCTGGCGCTGCTGCTCGGTCTCGCCGGGATCCTGCTGCTGGCCGCGATCATCATCTCGCCGATGCTGCTGGTCACGATGCCGTCCTTCCTGAACGGCGGCGGCGAGGGCTCGGTCGACTGCGAGGGCGGCACCCAGGTGCAGGAGGTGTCCGACTCGGGCGCCGCCGACATCCCGGGCGACTACCTCGACCTGTACAAGAAGTGGGGCAAGAAGATCGGCGTCCAGTGGACCATCCTGGCCGCCGTGGGCAAGCGCGAGACCGATCACGGCCGTTCCGACCTGCCCGGCGTCAAGAGCGGCACCAACTACGCGGGCGCGGCCGGCCCGATGCAGTTCCTGATCTCGACCTGGGGCGGCAAGGCGCAGATCCCGATCTCCTCGACGTTCAACGGGTACGCCTCCGACGGCGACGGCGACGGCGTGGGCGACGTCTACAACCCCGCCGACGCCATCCTCGGGGCCGCCAAGATGCTCAAGCGCAACGGCGCTCCCGAGAACGTCCGGCGGGCCCTGTTCACCTACAACCGCGCCTGGTGGTACGTCGACCAGGTCGAGGAGATCGCCAGGAAGTACGCCAAGTCGGGCGAGGTGGAGGTGCCGCCGCAGGCCGCCGAGGAGTGCGACGACCCCCTGGTGGCGGCCGCGCCCAGCGACGTCGTGGCCAAGATCCTGCAGTTCGCGCTGGCGCAGCGCGGAAAGCCGTACCTGTGGGGCGGCACCGGGCCGGACGCGTTCGACTGCTCGGGCATCATCTACGCGGCCTACCGGGCCGCCGGGCTGAGCATCCCGCGCACCACGTTCACGCAGTGGCCGTTCGGGGTGAAGGTGTCAGCGGGCGAGGAGGAGCCCGGTGACCTGGTGTTCTTCAACGCCGGTCCGGGCACGTCGGCCGACAATCCGGGTCATGTCGGGCTGGTCGTGTCGAAGGGCAAGATGCTGGAGGCCCGGTGCACGCTCTGCGGGCCGATCAAGGTCACGAGCTACCAGGCGCGCGACAACAAGGTGGGCTTCACCCGTCCCCTGCAGAACCCCGATGTGCTCGACCAGCTCAAGAAGCTGCAGAATCCCGCACTATGAGGATGACGAACGCATGAGCACGATCGTGGTCGCGGCGGTGATCGTCGCCCCCGGCGGCAGGGTGCTGGCCGCGCAGCGCGCCGCGCCGGCCGCGCTGGCCGGGGGCTGGGAGTTCCCCGGCGGCAAGGTGGACCCGGGGGAGAGCGAGGTGGCCGCGCTGGTCCGGGAGTGCCGCGAGGAGCTCGGCGTGGAGATCGCGGTGGGCGCGCGCGTGGGCGAGGACTGGGCGCTGTCGGACGGGTACGTCCTGCGCGTCTGGCTGGCCACGCTCACCTCCGGCACGCCCGAGGCCCGTGAGCACCTGGCTCTTCGCTGGCTGGGGCCGGGGGAGTACTACGACGTGGAGTGGCTGGGCGCCGACCTGCCGATCATGAAGACCGTGGAGAGTCTGCTTCAGCAGGATTAGACCGTCTCTCTCTGTGACATAACGATTACTACACGTGATTTGTCGCAGTGGGGGAGTGGAGTGATGCGGCGTGGCTGGATCCTTTCTGGGGCGCTGATCCTGGTGGCGTTGCCCTCCGTCCCCGTGGCGGCGGCGGGGGTGACGCTCGTGCTCGAACGCGTGAGCGGCCCCGAGGGTGTGGGCCAGTGGATCAGGACGGGTGACGTCCAGCGTTTCAGGGTCCGGCTCAACGGGATGGGCAAGGGGGTCAGGGTCGCGGTGGCGACCAGTCCGGCGGCGGCGTTGTCGGGGTTGGCGTGCCCGTCGCCCTCCGGTGCTTCCCGGCTGTCGGCCGGTGGGGTTGAGGGGGCCGAGGGTTCCGAGGCTTTTGGTGGGGTTCCGGCATCCGGAGGGGATCCCGTATCGGGGCCGTGGAGCGCCGGCGGTGCGACGGATCCGGATGCCGGGGCGTTCCGGGAGGAACCGGAGGGCCCGGATGGCCCGGAGGCGTGGCGGCCGGCGCCGGGCCGGCGCCTGACCCGCGCGGAGGCCGGTCAGTGGATGCCGCCGGATGGCGCGGCTCAGGGGATGCCGCACGCCGAGGACGGTCAGAGGGCGCCGCGCGCGGAGGCAGGACAGGGCGCGCCGTGGGCTGAAGCCGGTCAAGGCGCGCCGTGGGCTGCGGGCGGTCGGGGAGTGTCGCGGGCCGAGGACGGTCAGGGCGTGTCTCGGGCTGAGGACGGTCGCGAGATGTCCCGAGCTGAGGGCGGTCGGGGCGTTCCTCGGGTTGAGGGCGGTCGGGGGATGTCCCGGGTTGAGGGCGGTTGGGGTGTGCCGCGGGCCGAGGGTGGCCAGGGGGCGTCTCGGGCTGAGGGTGGTCGTGGGATGTCTCGAGCCGAGGGTGGTCAGGGGATGTCTCAGGCCGAGGCTGGTCGAGGGGTGTTTCCGGCTGAGGGTGGGCCGGGTGGGGGGCAGGTCGGTGGGGGGCGGCAGGCGGCCGGGGTGCTGGCCGCGCGGGCGCTGGCCGGCGTGGAGGGCTCGGCTTCCGATGGCGGTACGCTGCCCGGCGCGCGGGTCTGTGCCCTTGGGCCGATCTTCGGGGAGCGGGCGCTGGACGTGACCTTCCAGGCGCCCGAGGGGGCCAAGGAGGTGGTGCTCGCGGCGGTGGCCAGGATGCGGACGCCCTCCGGTGGGCTGACCACCATCAACAGGACCACGTCCATGCAGGTCGCCGAGGAGATGCCGCGCGAGACCGCCACGATCAGCGGTCAGGCGGTGCCCGTTCCGGCCACGGCCCCCCACAAGCGGAGGCGGCCGGGCCGGCAGGTGGCAGGTGGACAGGGGCAGCAGGCGGGGGCCGCCGGGCTCCTCACGGGGACGGGCGGAGGCGTCGCCGGGCTGGCGCCGGGGGCGGGCGGAACGACGCGAGGCGGCCTCCCCAGCCTGACCGGTACGACGGCGGGAAGGGGTGGCCTCCCCGGAGGGGCCGGTACGACGGCGGGAAGGGGCGGCCTCCCTGGAGGGGCCGCAGGGTTGCCGATCACCGGTGGAGCCCGAGGAGCGCTTCCGCGCGTCGGCGGCGGGGGCGTGGCGCGGGCGCCGCGGCAGGGAGGCGCGGGCGGAACCCTGGGGGCGTTCCCGCGTGCGGGAGGCGTGGGCCAGGGCCTCACCCCTGGAACGACCGGCCGGGCGCCCACCGGCGCCCGGGGAACGGCACGAAACGGCCTCCCCGGCGGCCTGACGGCGGGCAGCCTGCCTGGCGGCGCGGCGGGCAGCCTGTCCAGCGGACTCACGGGGCGCCTGCCAGGTGGTGCGGCGCACGGAGGGCTGTCCGGCGCGGCAGGGCTGGCGCAGGGTGGGGTGCCGGGGATGACCCATCAGAGCCTGCCCGGCGGTATGCCACCGGGGAGTGTGACCGGAGGCGTGGCGCCGGGGAGCGTTGCCGGCGGTGTGGCGCCGGGAGGCGTGGCCGGGGGCATGGTGCCCGGGGGTGTCGCCGGAGGCATGGCCCCGGGTGGTGTCGCCGGGGGTGTGGCGCAGGGGGGCGTCGGTGGCGGGGTGCAAGGGGGAGTGGTTCCCGGCGGCGGGGCGGTGAGTCTGGCGCCGGAGTCGGGGGCCGGGGCGCCTTGGCCGGTGCAGGTGGTGGAGGCACGGAAACCGGTTCGTCCGGTCGCGTACACCAGCCCGCTGGACGGGCCGCGCGGCTTCTCGCTGGTCATCGGGGCGATCGGCGTCCTGCTGGGGGCCTTGTGGCTGGTTACGCGAGCAAAACGCCGCCATAAGCCGCGAAACGTATGGTAATTCCGTCTTTACTGTTGCTTTGACCCGACTAGTATTCCCTTGACCATGGTTCCGGGACTATGCGGAGGGCTCCGGTGGCACGCACGCGAGCGACGGCCGTGTCCGCGATCGTCCTAGCGCTCGGGCTCACGGGCGTCGGCGTGGCCCCCTTCGTCGGTCAGAGCGCGAGCGCCTCGGTCAGCCGCGCGGCGTTCGACCCGGCGGTGGAGCCGTGCGACGCGGGCCAGACCTGTGATCCGCAGACCACGGTCACGGTCACGACGACGTTGGGCACGCCCACGCCGGAGGAGGCTCCGGAGACGACGATCACGCACACCGTCACCGCGAGCCCGACGAAGACCACGAAGGCCCCGAAGCCGCCCAAGACCACTACGGCCCCCACGCCCCCGCCCGTCCAGGAGACGACGCAGCAGCCGCTGGCGCCCCTGCCCACCGCGCAGACCACGGCCGGTCCGCTGCCCACGGAGCAGACGACGGAGCCGTCCGTCGAGATGCCGTCCGTCGCGCCGACGGACTCGCCCACCACGACCGCCCCGCTGACGGCCGACACCGCCCCGACCACGGACTCGGTCCAGCTCGAGGTGCGCGCGGCCGCGCCGGAGTTCGACCAGAAGTCGCTGACGCAGAAGCTCAGCATCCCCGCGCTGGTGCTGGTCCTGCTCGCGCTGTTCGCGGTGCTCATCTTCGAGGGACGGCTGCGCCGCATGGCCCATGCGGCGGCCGTGCGCAAGGCGGGCCCCCCGATGGCCTCCCCGATGGGCCGCCCGGACGCACCCCCGCCCGGCTACCCCGCCGGACCCGGTTACGCCACGGCGTCCTTCCCCGCCCCCGGCTACCCGGGAGGCACGGCGTACGCGCCGATCATCAGTTTCGTCCCGATCCAGACCTACCCGGCCGGTCAGCCCGGCTACGGCCCGGCCCACCACGACCCGGCCTACCACGACCCGTACGGGCCCCAGGGCGGCTACCCGCCGGAGCCGGCGCCGACCGTGCCCGCCAACATGCCCGCCACCATGCCGGCGACCGCGCCCGAGCCCGTCGTGCTGCACCC
This sequence comes from Nonomuraea sp. NPDC001684, assembly GCF_053596515.1. NCBI lineage: Bacteria > Bacillati > Actinomycetota > Actinomycetes > Streptosporangiales > Streptosporangiaceae > Nonomuraea > Nonomuraea sp. NPDC001684. The sequence continues at coordinate 30,331 of NZ_JBSFGJ010000027.1, read as the reverse complement.
GGACGAGTTCGACTCCTACAACGAGCCGCCGCAGCCCGCCCAGGACTACCGTGACCCGTTCGAGCCGCTGATCCCGGCCGAGCAGCCGCCCGCCGAGATCCCCCCGGGCGGCGGGAAGCCGTACGAGGACGAGCGCGAGTTCCCGCTCGCCCCGGCGGCGGCGGCCGAGAGCGGCGACTCCGAGCCCTGGCAGCAGGGCCCGTCCCTGTTCGAGCCGAAGCAGCCGGTGCAGCCCCGACCGCCGGTGCGACCGCAGGGCGAGCAGCCGGAGCCGCCGGAGGGCTACCGGCCGCCGCCGTACCTGCCGCCGGAGGGGGACGCCGCGACGGTCGTCCAGCCGTTGCCGCCGCAGCCCCCGGAGGGCGCCACCAAGGAGATGCAGGACCCCAAGCACCGGAAGAAGCGCTGGGGCCGCAAGTAGCGCAAAGTGGAAGCGGGGGCCGGATCCGTCCGGCCCCCGCTTCCGCTTTTTCCGCCTACTTGGCGCGCTTGAAGATCTTGTTGCCCAGCCAGACCAGCGGGTCGTACTTGCGGTCGGCCACGCGCTCCTTCATCGGGATCAGCGCGTTGTCAGTGATCTTGATGTGCTCGGGGCAGACCTCGGTGCAGCACTTGGTGATGTTGCAGTAGCCGAGCCCGTGCTCCTCCTGGGCGGCCTCCTGCCGGTCGGCCACGTCGTACGGGTGCATGTCCAGCTCGGCGATCCGCATGAGGAAACGCGGACCGGCGAAGGCCGGCTTGTTCTCCTCGTGGTCGCGGATCACGTGGCAGACGTTGTTGCACATGAAGCACTCGATGCACTTGCGGAACTCCTGCGAGCGCTCGACGTCGACCTGCTGCATGCGGTACTCGCCGGGCCGGACGCCCGCCGGCGGGGTGAACGAGGGGATCTCGCGGGCCTTCTGGTAGTTGAAGGACACGTCGGTGACCAGGTCTTTGATGACGGGGAAGGTCCGCATCGGGGTGACCGTGATGGTCTCGTCCTCGGAGAAGGTGGACATCCGGGTCATGCAGCCCAGGCGCGGCTTGCCGTTGATCTCCATGCTGCACGAGCCGCACTTGCCGGCCTTGCAGTTCCAGCGCACCGCCAGGTCGGGGGCCTGCGTGGCCTGCAGCCGGTGGATGATGTCGAGGACGACCTCGCCCTCGTTCACCTCGACCGTGAAGTCCTCGAGCTTGCCCTCGCCGCCCTCACCACGCCAGACCTTGAACTTCGCCTTGTAACTCATTTGGCAATCCCGTCGAACTCGGCCATCTCTTCGTCGGTGAGGTACTTCTTCAGCTCGTCCCGGTCGAACAGGGTGATCAGGTCCTCGCGCATGGACGGCTGGACCTTCTCCACGACCTGGACGTCGTTGCCGTCCGCGGTGGAGCAGACGAGCAGCTTGCGGCGCCATTCCGGGTTCATCCCGGGGAAGTCGTCGCGGGTGTGGCCGCCGCGGCTCTCCTCGCGCAGGAGGGCGGCGCGGGCCACGCACTCGGAGACCAGGACCATGTTCCGCAGGTCGATGGCCAGGTGCCAGCCGGGGTTGTAGATCCGCGAGCCGGCCGCGCCGACCTGGCGCACCCGCTCCTTGAGCTTCTCCACGACCTCCATGGCCTCGGAGACCTCCTCGGCCTTGCGGATGATGCCGACCAGCTCGTTCATCGTCCGCTGGAGCTCGTGGTGCACCTCGTACGGGTTCTCGCCGTCGCGCTGGAGGGGCGCCAGGGCCTCCTCGCGGGCCGCGTCCACGAGCTCCTGGACGACCTTGGGGCGGGCCTTGAGCCCGTCGACGTAGGCCGCCGCGCCCGCGCCCGCGCGCCGCCCGAACACCAGCAGGTCGGACAGCGAGTTGCCGCCCAGCCGGTTGGACCCGTGCATGCCGCCGGACACCTCGCCCGCCGCGAACAGGCCGGGCACGGCCGCCGCGCCGGTGTCGGCGTCGACCTCGACGCCGCCCATGATGTAGTGGCAGGTCGGGCCCACCTGCATGGGCTCGGCGGTGATGTCGACGTCGGCCAGCTCCTTGAACTGGTGGTGCATCGACGGCAGCCGCTTCTTGATCTCCTCGGCCGGCAGGCGGGTGGAGACGTCGAGGAAGACGCCGCCCTGGGGCGATCCGCGGCCCGCCTTGACCTCGGCGTTGATCGCGCGGGCCACCTCGTCACGCGGCAGGAGCTCCGGCGGGCGCCGGTTGTTGGCCTGGTCGGTGTACCAGCGGTCGCCCTCCTCCTCGGTGGTGGCGTACTTGTCCTTGAACACCTCGGGGATGTAGTCGAACATGAAGCGCTTGCCCTCGGAGTTGCGCAGCACGCCGCCGTCGCCCCGGACGGACTCGGTGACGAGGATGCCGCGCACCGACGGCGGCCAGACCATCCCGGTGGGGTGGAACTGGATGAACTCCATGTTGATCAGGTTGGCGCCGGCGAGCAGGGCCAGGGCGTGGCCGTCGCCGGTGTACTCCCAGGAGTTGGAGGTGACGACGTACGACTTGCCGATGCCGCCGGTGGCCAGGACCACGGCGGGGGCGTCGAACAGCAGGAAGTTGCCGGTCTCGCGCCAGTAGCCGAACGCGCCGGAGATGCGGTCGCCGTCCTTCAGCAGGCGGGTGACCGTGCACTCGGCGAAGACCTTGATGTAGGCCTCGTGGTCGCCGTGCGTCTCGAAGTCCTCCTGCTGCAGCGCGACGACCCGCTGCTGGAGGGTGCGGATCAGCTCCAGGCCGGTACGGTCGCCCACGTGTGCGAGCCGCGGGTACTCGTGACCGCCGAAGTTCCGCTGGCTGATCTTGCCGTCCTTGGTGCGGTCGAACAGCGCGCCCCACGCCTCCAGCTCCCAGACGCGGTCGGGGGCCTCCTTGGCGTGCAGCTCGGCCATGCGCCAGTTGTTGAGGAACTTGCCGCCCCGCATGGTGTCACGGAAGTGCACCATCCAGTTGTCGTCGGAGTTGACGTTCCCCATCGCGGCGGCCGCGCCGCCCTCGGCCATGACGGTGTGGGCCTTGCCGAACAGCGACTTGCAGACGATCGCTGTGCGCTTGCCCTGCTGACGGGCCTCGATGGCGGCCCGCAGCCCGGCGCCGCCCGCACCGATGACGACGACGTCGTATTCGTGACGCTCGATTTCCACTGGAAGAAGTCCTTTATGCGAACGGGAAGGCGATGACGCCCTTGGCGACCATGCGGACGTAGAAGTCGGCGATCATGACCGAGAACATCGAGGCCCAGGCGAGCTGCTGGTGCTTGGCGTTGAGCTTGGAGACGAACGTCCAGGCCTTGTAGCGCAGCGGGTGACGGGAGAAGTGGTTGAGCCTGCCAGCGGTGATGTGCCTGCAGGAGTGGCACGACAACGTGTACGTGTTGATCAGCACGGCGTTGACGACCAGGATCCAGGTGCCGAGGCCCTGCGGCTTGTGCACCAGCGCCAGGACGGCGTCGTAGGCCAGCACGAGGCCGATCACGATGGCCGCGTAGAAGAAGTACCGGTGGATGTTCTGCAGGATCAGCGGGAACCGGGTCTCACCGGTGTACTTGCCGTGCGGCTCCTGGACGGCGCACGCGGCCGGCGACAGCCAGAACGACCGGTAGTACGACTTGCGGTAGTAGTAACACGTGAGCCGGAACCCGCCCGGCAGGCCGAGGATGAGCAGCCCCGGCGGCAGGGTGAACCAGTCGCCGATCGGCGCCCACCCGAACAGCCGCGCGCCCTCGGGGCACGCCGTGGTCAGACAGGGCGAGGCGAACGGGGCGATGTACGGATCGACGAAATAACTGCCGTCGATGATCGCCCACACGCCGTAGACGAGGAACGAGCTGAGCCCGAGGAAGGTCAGCAGCGGGACCAGCCACCACCTGTCGGTGCGCAGCGTGCGCACCCTCACCTGGGCACGTTGCCTTCTGAGCGGGGCTTCGGGCGTCGTCTGGGTCATCGCGGACCTCTCCACCTCCCGCGGACCCTGCACACAGGGGGGTCCGGGTCGTTTCACTGGGCGCGCGTACGGCGGGTGCGGTACCGCTCTGGGCGCGTATTGGTGGGGGATACGTTACGACGACCGCATACGATTTTGTGAGCGGGGTCACTCACTTTTTCGATGACCCACTGTGATTCCTGTCACGTATACGCGTCAGGGCCGCGGGCCGGGGGCCGGCAGCTTCACAACGGTCACGAAAAAATCATCTATTTGCCGGACAACACGGATAAATTGCTCGAAATCCACCGGCTTCGCGACATAGGCGTTGGCGTGCAGCCGGTAGCTGTGCAGGATGTCCTCCTCCGCCTCCGAGGTCGTCAGGATCACCACGGGGATCGTCCGCAGGGCGGCGTCGGCCTTGACCTCGCTCAGCACCTCCAGGCCGTTCATCCGGGGCAGGTTGAGGTCGAGCAGGATCAGGTCGGGCCGCGGCGCGCCGGCGTAGGCGCCCTCCCGCCGCAGGTACGCCATCGCCTGCTCGCCGTCGTTGACCACGTTGAGCCGGTTGCGCACCTTGTTGAGGTCGAACGCCTCCCTGGTGAGCAGGATGTCCCCCTGGTCGTCCTCCACGAGGAGCACGTCGATCGGGCGCCAGTCCGTCATGCGTCGCCTCCCGCCGCCGGCAGCGTCCAGCGGAACGTCGTGCCCTGATCGGCCGGTTCAGCGTCGAGCCAGAGCTGCCCGCCGTGGTACTCGACGATCTTCCGGCAGAGCGCCAGGCCGATGCCGGTGCCGGGGTACACGTCCCGGGGGTGGAGCCGCTGGAAGATCAGGAAGATGCGGTCGGCGTACTTGGGGTCGACGCCGATGCCGTTGTCGGAGCAGCTGAACTCCCACATGTCGCCCTTCCGCTCGGCCGTCAGGCGCACGCGCGGCGGGTCCTCGGAGCGGAACTTGATCGCGTTCTCGACGAGGTTCTGGAAGAGCTGCGTGAGCTGCATCCGGTTGCCCTCGACCACGGGCAGGTCGTCGCGGGTGACGGTGGCGCCGGTGTCCTCGATCGTGGCCGACAGGTTCTCCAGGGCCCGGTCCAGGGCCTGGCCGGAGTCGGTCGGCAGCCGCTCGCCGCTCACCCGGCCCACCCGGGAGAAGTCGAGCAGGTCGTTGATCAGGAGCTGCATGCGCTTGGCGCCGTCGACCGCGTAGTGGATGTACTGGCGGGCGCGGTCGTCGAGCTGCGGGCCGTACCGCTGCTCCAGCATCTGGGTGAAGCTGGCGACCTTGCGCAGCGGCTCCTGCAGGTCGTGGCTGGCGACGTAGGCGAACTGCTCCAGCTCGCCGTTGGACCTGCGCAGCTCGTCGGCCTGGTCGGCGGCCCCGCGCCAGGCCGAGACGATGCGGCGGCGCATGGAGTCGACGTGGCTGGACAGCTCGCTCAGCTCGGCCGGCCGGTCGACGCCGAGCCGGTGGTCGAAGTCGCCGGCGGCGACCGTGCGGACCTGCTCGGTGAGCTGGTCGATGGGCTTGAGCACGGCGTACCTGATCACGAACGCCAGGCCCGCCCCGCCCGCCAGCAGCACCGCGAACAGCACGATCAGCGCCACGTTGAGCCGGTCGAGCTGGGCGGCGATCTCCGGCCTCGGCCCCAGGGCCCGCGCGTGCGCGATCATCGACATGGTGACCACCACGCCGGTCGCGAACGCGAACCCCGCCAGCACGCCGATGGCCAGGAACCAGCGGGCCACCGGCAGCCGGCCGAGCCCGGTCGGCGCCTTCGGCGGCGGCAGCGGATGGATGCTCATGCCCTCCTCCTCGACACCAGGACCACCGCGAGATCGTCGCTGAGCCTGCCGGCGTGCCTGATCAGCCGGTCGAGGTCGATCACGCCGTGCTCGCGCACCAGCCCGACCAGGCCCTCCACGCCGAGCAGCTCCTTCTGCCCGCCGACGGCCGCCTCGATCAGGCCGTCGGTGTAGAGCATGATCGACCAGTCCGCGCCCAGGGGCACGTCGATGACCGTCCACTCGGCGTCGGGGAAGATGCCGAGCGGCGGCCCCGAGGGCGTGCCGGCCAGCACCGCGGGCACGCCGTCGCGGACCAGCACCGGCGGCGGGTGCCCGACCACGCGCATCCGGGCCCGGCGCAGGTCGGGCGTGAAGGTGGCCATGCAGAGCGTGGTGAAGATCTCGGGCGCCTTGCGCTCGGCGCGCAGGAGGGCGTCCATCGTGCGCAGCAGCGTGTCGTCGGTCTGCCCGGCCAGCACCAGCGTGCGCCAGGCGATGCGCAGCGCCACGCCGAGCGCGGCCTCGTCGGGCCCGTGGCCGCAGACGTCGCCCACCACGACGTGCACCGCGCCGTCGGCGGTCTGGACCATGTCGAGGAAGTCGCCGCCCAGCAGGGTTCCCTGGTTGCCCGGCAGGTAACGGATCTGGTGCGTGATCGCCTCGGTGCGCAGCAGGGGCACGGGCAGCAGGCCGCTCTCCAGGCGGGCGTTCTCCTTGGCGGTCAGCTCGGCCTCGAACAGCCTGAGCTGGGCCAGGTCGGCGCGCTTGCGCTCCATGGCGTACCTGATCGACCTGGCCAGCAGGCGGGCGTCGATGTCCTGCTTGACCAGGTAGTCCTGGGCGCCCGCCTGGACGGCGGCCACGCCGACGTGCACGTCCCTGAGGCCGGTGAGGACCAGGACGGCCGCGTGCGGCGCCAGCGCCAGCACCTCCTCCAGCGCCTCCAGCCTGCTGGCGTCGGGCAGGGTGAGGTCGACGAGAACGCACTGGATCGTCGGGTCGAGCTTGGCCTTGGCCTCCTGGAGGCTGCGCGCCCAGAAGATCGTCGGTGGCGCCTCGGCCTGGTTGAGCAGTTCTTCGACGAGGAAGGCGTCGCCGTCGTCGTCCTCGATGAGGAGCAGTGTCAGCGGCTCGTTGAGGTTTGCCGTCACACAATGCCTTCCCGGGGGAGTCGGGCTGTTGCTGCTCATTCTGCGATGAGCTCGACCCCTTGCGGAAGCGTGCCTTCCTGTCCGGCCTCGACCACGAAGGCGAGCAGGGTCTCCCGGAACGCCTGCGCCGCCCTGGTGGGCTCGACGTCCTTGCGGTGGGCCAGGGCGATCGTCCGGCTCAGGCCGGGCGGGGCCAGCGGCGTGCCGGACAGGCCCGGCCGCCCGTCGAGCACCATCGACGGCACCACCGCCACGCCGAGCCCCGCCTCCACGAACCGCAGCACCGCGTCCATCTCGCCGCCCTGCACCGAGAACCGGGGCTCGAACCCGGCCTGGCGGCAGGCGGTGAGGGTGGCCTCGCGCAGGTCGTAACCGCGCCGGAACATCACCATCTGCCGGCCGCGCAGGTCCTCGATCCGCAGGTACGGCCCCCGCGCCCGCTCGTGCGAGGGCGAGACCACCACCAGGTTCTCCCGCAGGATCTCCTCGGTCACCAGGGACGGGTCGTCGCTCTGCAGCGGCATGATGATCAGCGACAGGTCGAGCTGCCCCCTGGCCAGCGCCCTGACCAGGTCACGCGAGCCGCCCTCCTCCACCAGCAGCTCCACCCCCGGGTAGGCCCGGTGGAAGCGCGCCAGCGCGTCGGCCAGCAGGCCCGCGCACAACGACGGCGTGGCCCCCAGCCGCACCCGGCCCCGGCGCAGCCCGGCCAGCTCGGCCACCTCCTGCCGGGCGGTGTCGGCGTCGGCCAGCATGCGGCGGGCCAGCGGCAGCAGCGCCTCGCCCGCGGCCGTCAGCGTGACGTTGCCGCGCGCGCGGGAGAACAGCGGGGCGCCGAGGTCGTTCTCCAGAGCCTTGATCTGCTTGCTGAGCGAGGGCTGGGCGACCCGCATGCGCTCGGCCGCCTGGGTGAAGTGCCTGGTCTCCGCGACCGCGACGAAGTAGGCGAGCTGCTGCAACTGCATGTGATTTTCCTCGCACCGGCCGAGCATTTTTCCTTATGCCGACCGTATAAACCAAGCATCATAGCCGGAAGCTATGGAAACCAGATCCGCGATGACTTGGACGGATCATTGCTGGATACCTAGCGTTCAAACGTGACTGCCACGATAGAGCGCGGCGCCGCCACCGCGCCTGTTAACGCCCCCAAGGGTGCCTCGCCCGCACCGACGTCCAAGAAGCCGAGCCGGTTCCTGAGCTCGTCGAACGGCAAGAAAGTCGTCATGGCCGTCACGGGCGCCGTGATGGTGTCCTTCCTCGTCCTGCACATGCTGGGCAACCTGAAGATCTTCCTCGGCAAGGACTCGTTCAACGAGTACGCCGTCGCCCTGCGCACGCTCCTTGAGCCCATCGCGCCGTACCGGACGGTGCTGACGATCCTGGAGATCGGGCTCGTCGTCTCGGTCGTGCTGCACATGTGGGCCGCGATCTCGCTGGCGCGCAAGGCGGCCAAGGCCCGTCCGGTCAAGTACGTGGCCAAGAAGTCGCAGGCCAACGGCTACGCCACGCACATCATGCGGTTCGGCGGCCTGACGATCCTGCTGTTCGTGATCTGGCACCTGCTCGACCTGACCTTCGGCGTCGTCAACCCCAAGGGCTTCGACTCCGAGCCCGCCGAGCGCATGGTCGCCGGCTTCGACCCGTCCCGCTGGTGGGTGACCCTCATCTACCTCGTGGCCGTCGTCATGGTCGGCCTGCACCTGCGGCACGGCATCTGGAGCGCCTTCCAGACGCTGGGCTGGGCCAACCGCAGCCGCTACCGCGGCCTGCGCCTGACGGCCGCCCTCGTCTCGGCGGTCCTGGTCGTCGGCTTCCTGGCCCCGCCCCTCGCCATCACGTTCGGAGTTGTGAAGTGAAGTACACCGAAGGCTCGGAGATCCGGGACACCAAGGCGCCCGCCGGTCCCATCGAGGAGCGGTGGGAGAAGCGGAAGTTCAGCGCCAAGCTGGTCAACCCGGCCAACAAGCGCAAGCTCAACGTGATCGTCGTCGGCACCGGACTGGCGGGCGGCTCGGCCGCGGCGACCCTGGGCGAGCTGGGCTACAACGTCAAGTCGTTCTGCTACCAGGACACGCCCCGGCGCGCCCACTCCATCGCCGCCCAGGGCGGCATCAACGCCGCCAAGAACTACCGCGGCGACGGCGACTCGATCTACCGGCTCTTCTACGACACGGTCAAGGGCGGCGACTTCCGCGCCCGCGAGTCGAACGTCTACCGCCTGGCCCAGGTGTCGGTGAACATCATCGACCAGGCCGTGGCCCAGGGCGTGCCGTTCGCCCGCGAGTACGGCGGCCTGCTGGACACCCGCTCGTTCGGCGGCGCCCAGGTCTCCCGCACCTTCTACGCCCGCGGCCAGACGGGCCAGCAGCTCCTGCTGGGCGCCTACCAGGCGCTGGAGCGGCAGATCGCGGCCGGGACCGTGGAGATGCACACCCGCCACGAGATGCTCGACCTGATCGTCTCCGACGGCCGGGCGCGCGGCGTCATCGTGCGCGACATGGTGACCGGCGAGATCGAGCGGCACCTGGCCGACGCCGTGGTGCTGGCCACCGGCGGTTACGGCAACGTGTTCTTCCTGTCCACGAACGCCAAGGGCTGCAACACGACGGCCATCTGGCGGGCGCACGAGCGCGGGGCGTACTTCGCCAACCCGTGCTACACGCAGATCCACCCGACCTGCATCCCGGTCTCCGGCGAGTACCAGTCGAAGCTGACGCTGATGTCGGAGTCGCTGCGCAACGACGGCCGCGTGTGGGTGCCGCTGCGCAAGGACGACGACCGGGCCCCCGGCGACATCCCGGAGGAGGAGCGCGACTACTACCTGGAGCGCATCTACCCGGCCTTCGGCAACCTCGTCCCGCGTGACATCGCCTCCCGCGCCGCCAAGAACGTCTGCGACGAGGGTCGCGGCGTCGGCCCCGGCGGGCTGGGCGTCTACCTCGACTTCCGCGACGCCATCGGCCGGCTCGGCCGCGACGCCGTGGAGAAGAAGTACGGCAACCTCTTCGAGATGTACGAGCGCATCACCGGCGAGAACCCGTACGACGTGCCGATGCGCATCTACCCCGCCGTCCACTACACGATGGGCGGCCTGTGGGTGGACTACGACCTGCAGTCCACGATCCCCGGCCTGTTCGTGATCGGCGAGGCCAACTTCTCCGACCACGGCGCGAACCGGCTCGGCGCCTCGGCGCTGATGCAGGGCCTGGCCGACGGGTACTTCGTGCTGCCCACCACGATCGGCGACTACCTGGCCAACGGCCCGTACGGCGAGGTGGACGAGGAGGCCGTGGCCGAGGCGGAGATCAAGGTCCGGACCCGGATCGACCGCCTGATGTCGGTGAACGGCACCCGCACCCCCGACTCCTTCCACCGCGAGCTGGGCAAGCTCATGTGGGACTACTGCGGCATGGAGCGCACCGAGGAGTCGCTGCGCAAGGCCCTGGAGCGCATCCCCGAGCTGCGCGAGGAGTTCTGGAAGAACGTCAAGGTGTCCGGCACCGCCGAGGAGCTGAACCAGGTCCTGGAGAAGGCCGGCCGCGTCGCCGACTTCTTCGACCTGGCCGAGCTCATGTGCCTGGACGCCCTCGTCCGCACCGAGTCCTGCGGCGGCCACTTCCGCGCCGAGTCGCAGGACCCCGACGGCGAGGCCCTGCGCGACGACGAGCACTTCGCGCACGTCTCGGCCTGGGAGCGCACGCCCTCCGGCGAGACGGTGCTGCACAAGGAACCGCTCGAGTACGAGTACGTCAAGATGACCCAGCGGAGCTACAAGTGAACCTGACCCTCAAGGTCTGGCGTCAGAGCGCCCCCTCGGACGCCGGGCGCATGGTGACGTACCGGGTGGAGGACGTGTCCCCGGACATGTCGTTCCTGGAGATGCTGGACGTGCTGAACGAACGGCTGATCCTGGAGGGCGACGACCCGATCGCCTTCGACCACGACTGCCGCGAGGGCATCTGCGGCATGTGCGGCATGGTCATCAACGGCGTGGCGCACGGCGAGCAGCGCGCCACGACGACCTGCCAGCTGCACATGCGCCACTTCGAGGACGGCGCCGAGATCACCATCGAGCCGTGGCGCGCCGCGCCGTTCCCGGTGGTCAAGGACCTGGTCGTGGACCGCAGCGCGTTCGACCGCATCATCCAGGCGGGCGGCTTCGTCTCGGTCCCGGCCGGCTCGGCCCCGGACGCGCACAGCGTCCCGGTGCGCAAGGAGGACGCCGACGCCGCGTTCGACGCCGCGACCTGCATCGGCTGCGGCGCCTGCGTGGCCGCCTGCCCGAACGGCTCGGCCTCCCTGTTCACCGCCGCCAAGATCACCCACCTCAGCCTGCTGCCCCAGGGCCAGCCCGAGCGCCTGACCCGCGCGAAGGCCATGGTGGACCAGATGGACGCCGAGGGCTTCGGCGGCTGCACGAACACCGGCGAGTGCACGGCGGTCTGCCCCAAGGGCATCCCGCTGGACACCATTGCCCAGATGAACAGCGACTACCTCAAGGCCAACGCCAAGTAGGCCAGGTCGAGCAGGCCCCGTCCCGGAACGCCACCGGGGGCGGGGCTTCTGCTTTTCCGGCGAGCTGTAACAACACGGACGTTCCCACCACTTCCCGGTGTCAGAAGAACGCATCAGGGACGAAGGGGCTGCGCGGTGACGGATGATTCCCACCGTTTCACCGGCATGTACGACGAATGCCGACAACGGGTGTGGGCCTACGCGGTCAGTCGCGCGGGCCGGCAGGTGGCCGACGAGGTGGTGAGCGAGACGTTCGCCATCGCCTGGCGGCGGCTGGACGACGTGCCGGAGCCGCCGCTGCCGTGGCTGCTCGGCGTGGCGCGCAACCTCCTGCGCGACGACGCCCGCTCGCAGGCGCGCAGGGACGCGCTGGCCGCCGAGCTGAGCTCGTGGACCGAGGACGGCCGCCCGGACGTGGCCGAGCAGGTGACCGAGCGCATGGGCGTGCTGCGGGCGCTGGCCGAGCTGCACGAGGACGACCGGGAGGTGCTCATGCTGGTCGCCTGGCACGGGCTGTCGCCCAAGGAGGGCGCCCGGGTCGTCGGCTGCTCGTCGGCGGCCTTCCGCGTCCGGCTGCACCGGGCCCGCAAGCGGCTCACGCGCGCCATGGAGTCCGCCGAACCGTCCCGTCCCTATGTGCGCAACCTCAGCGAGGAGTGGTCATGAACCCGATGGACGAACTCAGGGCCGCGCGGCCCGCGCACCTCGGCGACCGGCCGGTGGACGAGCACACCAGGGCCGCCGAGCTCGCGCACGCCATGTCCGGGCCGCGCGGGTCCCGGCGCCGGCGCACGGCCGTACGGCCGGTGTGGGGGCTCGCGGCCCTGGCGGCGGGGGCGACCGCGGTGGCCGTCGTGGTGGCGGGGAACGCGGCTCCGACGCCCGGGAAGCAGGCTCCGCTGGCCGGGCAGAGCGCGTCGGCGACGCCGCGCAAGGTCACGCTGTCGGCCAGGGAGGTGCTGCTGGCCGCCGCGGAGAAGGCCGACCGGCAGCCCGACCGTACCGGCGACTGGTGGTACACCGTGACGGTGAGCAGGCACGCCTACCCCGCCGTCAAGGGCGGGTACCTGGTGCTGGACCGGCAGCGCGACGAGGAGTGGACGCCGCGCGCGACCGGCGGCGAGCAGTGGAGCCGCACCCGCCGGCTCGGCGCGCTGCCCGCGAGCGAGGCCGACCGGCTGGCCTGGGAGCAGGCGGGCTCGCCCGCCGGGATCGAGGTGGTCGTGCCGATGAAGAAGGTGGCCCCGCTGACCCTGCGGACCTCCCCGGACAAGGCCACGACCTCGCACAGCCCCCTGGTCGACGGCGACAAGGTGTTCTGGCTCGGCCGCAACGTCACGATGAAGGACCTGCGCGGCCTGCCGGACGAGCCGGCGAAGCTGAAGAAGTGGCTGCTCGACTCCTACGACGGGCATTCCACCGAGTCGTCCAGCGTGGAGATGTCCGCCGACACCTGGCTGTTCACGGTCAGCGTCGGGCTGATCGTCTCCATGCCGGTGACGCCGCAGGTGCGCGGCGCCGCCTTCCGCATGCTGGCCGGGCTCGACTCCGTCAAGGTCATCGAGAACGTCACCGACGCCGAGGGGCGTACCGGCACGGCCGCGGCCATCCAGCAGAGCGACGAGCGCACCGGCGTGCGGGAGAGCCGCCTGATCTTCGACGAGGCCACCGGACGGGCGCTGGGCACCGAGAGCGTCCTGGTCGAGCCGCGCGGACTGTGGAAGAGCTTCGAGCCGGGCACGGTGTCGAGCTCCGAGGCCGTGCTGGAGGCCGGCTGGACGGACGCCGGCCCCAAGCGCTGAGCCCTGCGGCGGTCCGCGCCGTCAGTCGCGCAGCAGGTGCAGGCGGAAGCGGGTCCCGGCCGGCTCGGAACGCACCTGGAGCAGGTCGCAGAGCTGGCGCACCACCCACAGGCCGTGCCCGCGCAGGGCGGTCGGGGCGGGCGGCAGGTAACCGGGCAGGACGGCCGTCAGCTTGCCCGGGTCGGTCACGTCGCACACGACGGCGTTCCCGTCGGTCCAGATCGCGAGGTCGCCGTGCCCGCCGCCGTGCTCGACGGCGTTGGCGGCGACCTCGTTGACGGTCAGCAGCAGGCGGTCGGTCAGGGCGCGGGACAGGCCGAGTCGTTCGGCGGTCGCCCGCACGTGCCGGCGCACGCGGTGCAGGTCGCCGTCGAAGCGCAGGTCGGCGGCCCCGGGCGGCGGAGGCGGCAGCGGGTCGTGGTCGGAGGCGTGGCTGAAGGACTCGGGCTCGACGTAGTCGGTGCTGGCACGGGGGCCGTCACCGGTCAGCAGCCCCGGATGGGTCCGGCGGGCGCCGCCGACGACCCGGTCCGGGACCGCGCGCACGTCGAAGGCGCAGACCATCCAGGCCGCGCGGGCGGCGAACGCGGCGTTGAGCACCGACTCGTACCGGGTCCACTCGGCCTCCTCGACCGGGGTGCGGCCGTGCCAGACGGGCTCGCCGATCACCCTGACGCGGGGATGGGCGTCGAGGTAGCGGCCGTAGGCGGCCAGGGTGCGGCCCGGGGCGTCGTACCAGCCGCCGGCCTCGACGAACTCGACCTCGCCCGCGTCGCCGCCGAGGGCCCGCGCGAGCAGGCCGATGTTGGCGGCCGTGGTCACCACGAGCACCCTGTCCCGCGCGGCCAGCCCGTCGCGGCAGAAGGGCACGGCCGCGGCCAGGAAGCCGGCGTCGGTGGAGTAGACGAGCGCCTGGTGGACCAGCGGATGCTCGTCCGGCTGGCCGGCGACGGCGATCATGTGCGCCCCGTTTTCTCCGCGACGGCGAGCTGCTGCCCGGCCACGATCGGTTGGAGGGGTCGGGCCGTTCTCAACGGTATATCTCCCGGGTGCGCGCATACAGGGTGTATGTCGGCACACCACGGTCACCATAGCCAATGGAGCGCGGACCCGGACCGGGCTTGCCAAGATCTTCGGGGGCGGGGGCCGTACTAAATTGGTTGCAGGGGGTATGTCGTGTCTGGCCAGATAGATCGTGTTCATGAAGGCGGCCGGGAGGAGGCGACATGGCGTACAACGAGGTGAGCGGGACCAGGCATCCGCTGCGGATGTGGGCGGAGCCGGAGACGGTGGAACCGCAGGCGATGCAGCAGTTGCGGAACGTGGCCAACCTGCCGTGGGTCCATGGCGTCGCCGTCATGCCCGACGTGCACCACGGCAAGGGGGCGACGGTCGGGTCGGTCATCGCGATGAAGGACGCGGTGTCGCCGGCGGCCGTCGGGGTGGACATCGGCTGCGGGATGACGGCCGTGAAGACGTCGTACAAGGCGTCGCAGCTTCCCGACAACCTGGCCTACCTGCGGGGGAAGCTGGAGCAGGCGGTCCCCGTCGGCTTCCAGCACCACAAGCGGCCCGTCGATCCCGGCAAGGTGCACGGGATGCGGACGGCCGGGTGGGCGGAGTTCTGGCGCGAGTTCGACGACCTGGCCCCGGCCGTCCACGCCCGCCGCGAGCGGGCCGAGGCGCAGATGGGCACGCTCGGCGGCGGCAACCACTTCCTGGAGGTGTGCGCCGACGACGAGGGCTGGGTGTGGGTGGTCCTGCACTCGGGGTCGCGCAACATCGGCAAGGAACTGGCCGAGCACCACATCGGGGTGGCCCGCCGCCTCTCCCACAATCAGGGCCTGGTGGACCGGGACCTGGCGGTGTTCCTCGGCCACACCCCGGAGATGGACGCCTACCGCCGCGACCTGTACTGGGCCCAGGACTACGCGCGCCGCAACCGGGCGCTGATGATGGGCCTGGTCTGCGACGTCCTGCGCCGTCACCTGCCGGGCATCGGCTTCGACCAGCCCATCTCCTGCCACCACAACTACGTGGCCGAGGAGCGCTACGACGGGGTGGACGTGCTCGTCACCCGTAAGGGGGCGATCCGGGCGGGCAGCGGAGACCTGGGCATCATCCCGGGCTCGATGGCCACCGGCACGTACATCGTGAAGGGGCTGGGGAACCCGCGGGCGTTCAACTCGGCCTCGCACGGGGCCGGCCGGAAGATGAGCAGGACCAAGGCCAAGAAGACGTTCACGGTCAAGGACCTGGAGGAGCAGACGTTCGGGGTCGAGTGCCGCAAGGATCCCGGGGTGATCGACGAGATCCCGGGGGCGTACAAGGACCTGGAGTCGGTGATGGCCGCGCAGCGTGACCTGGTGGAGGTCGTGGCGCACCTGCGGCAGCTCATCTCCATCAAGGGCTGAGGCCCGCACGGCCCTGAGACGGGCCGTGCGGGTGCGCGGTCACGCGGGACGGCTCAGGGGTGCGGGGCCGTCCCGGCGCGCTCCGCGGCGCTGCGCAGGACGCAGAACTCGTTGCCCTCGGGGTCGGCGAGCACCGCCCAGCCGGTGCCGTCCGGCTCGCGCAGGTCGGCGATCAGGGTGGCGCCCCGGCGCACCAGGCGCTCGACCTCCTCGTCGCGCGTGGAGTCGGGACGCAGGCACAGATGCAGCCGGTTCTTGGCCGCCTTCGGCTCCGGCACCTTGTTGAAGTGCAGGATCGGGCCCTCCTTCAGCATCACCCGCGTCTCCTCGTCACCCGGGCGGTCCTCCGGGTGAACCGGACAGCCGGTCACCTCGCTCCAGAACCGGGCGAGCTCGTACGGATCCGCGCAGTCGATCGCGACATTCTGCAATACCGACACCATGGTGGGATCCTCCCCCAAAGCAGGGCGCATGTCGCAGGAGACCCGCTCGGTCTCGGCGCCGCTGTGGCGGAGATCACGCGGCTCGCCGCGGCGCTGGGATGACCCCGCCGCACCTGCGCGGTCGCCCCCGGGACGAGCCGGAAGGCCGTGGATTACGGGGGAGCCGAAATCGCATTTGTGTGTTGTTCGCCTGCTGTTCGCTTTCTTGATCACTCGCTGCGCGAAGCTGACGGGCGTTCAAGAGCGACAGTAAGGATGAACATGCGCACGATCACCAAGACGCTCTTCGCCGCGGGCGTGCTCGCCTGCGGTCTGGCCGCCGCCCTGCCCGCACAGGCCGCCGTCGCCGCCGTGGACCCGGCCGGCGTGTGCGGGTCCGGGTTCCGCGTCATCGACTCGCACCCGTTCAAGTCCGGCAGCACGGCGCTGGGCACGATCTACCTGTCCTACAACTCCGGCACCGGCAAGAACTGCGTGGTGACGGTCAACAAGACGCCGTACACGCGGTGGATGCGGGCGACGCTGAGCGTGCAGGGCGGCGCGACCAAGACCGACGCCGGTGAGTTCAAGTCGTACGCCGGGCCGGTGATCCTGTCGGCCGTGGACACCTGCGTCAAGTGGGGCGGCGCCTGGGACGAGTCGCCGTACGTGTGGACCAGCGGCTGGAGCCACTGCGGCTGATCCCCGTCAGGACGTCCGGGCCTCGCTCCCGGGGCTCGGGCACCGCGGGACGCGTCAGGCGCTCCAGGCGGCGGTGCGGTCGAGGCGCTCGCGCCACAACTTCTCGCCGCCCCCGCCCGGCTCCCACCGGCCGCAGAACTCCAGCAGGTCGCGGCAGCGCGCCACCATCGACGCCTGCCGCTCGGCCCAGGACGGCACCGGCCCGCCGTAGGCGTCGAAGAAGCGCGGCAGCAGGGAGACGTGCTCGGGGTGGTGGCTGCGGACGATCCACTCGCACCAGGCGAGGTCCTCCACCGGCCGGCCCGGATGGGCCCACTCCCAGTCGAGGATCGCGGTGGTCTCGAACGTGGCGGGGTCGAACAGCAGGTTCTGGGGCCCGTAGTCGCCGTGCACGATGCCGAGGCGGTGGATGCGGGCCAGGACCCGGCCGCACTCGGCCAGCACCTCGGCGGCGCGGCCCTCGTCCAGCAGGTCCTGGCCGTGGGCGCCGGCCACGAAGCGGGTGGTCAGGCTGGTGGCGGTGATCTGGTGCACGCGCGGCACCGGCAGCCGGCCGCGCAGCCGGCGCAGGTATCTGCTCTCCGTGCCCAGCCTGAAGGCGGCCTCCGGGCCCTGGTAACACTTGACGACCAGAGCGCCGTCGCCGACCGTGCTGTTGGTGTACCCGTGCTCCACAGCCAACGATTCTGACGCACCCGCCCCCGTTCCGGGCGGCGCGGCGCGCTATCGGGACCGGGCCCGATACACGATGTAAGGGCGGAACAAATAGGTGATCGGCGCCGAAAGGGCGTGCACGAGGCGGCTGAACGGGAAAAGCACGAACAACGCCATCCCGATCACGGTGTGCACCTTGTAAAGGATGCTCGCGTGCCCCATCGCGGTGGCGTCCGGGTTGAGCACGAAGACGCCGCGGAACCAGGGGGCGACCGTCGTCCGGTAGCTCACCTCGCTCGGCACGAAGCCCGCCACCGTCGTCACCACGCCCGCGACGATCGACGCGGCGAGCACGACGTACATGGTCTTGTCGTTCTTCGTCGTGGCCAGGAAGACGGGCCCGTTCGTGCGGCGGCGGTAGACCAGCAGGGCCAGCGCCACCAGCGTGGCCAGCCCGGCCAGGCCGCCCCAGATCAGGGCGTTGGCGTGGTACGCCTCGTTCGACACGCCGATCGCGTCCGTCCAGGAGAGCGGGACGAGCAGGCCGGTCACGTGCCCGATGATCACGAAGATCAGGCCGTAGTGGAACACCGGGCTGGCCACGCGCAGCAGCGGGCTCTCGTAGAGCTGGGACGACCGGGTGGTCCAGCCGAACTTGTCGTACCGGTACCGCCAGATCAGGCCGCCGATGAAGATCACCAGGGTGACGTACGGCGCGACCACCCACAACATGCTCTCGCCCCAGCTCACCGGTACCCTCCCACGGTCTCGGCGGGCGGCCCTCCGGCGGCCAGGCGGTGCGCCGCGGCGCGTTCGGCGGCCGTGGGCGACGGCAGGGCCGCGCACACCACCCCGATCACCTCCGCGTACGGCGAGCCCAGCTCGGTCAGGGCGGACAGCAGCAGATCGAGCCCGATGCGATGCTCCCGCAGCAGCGCCGCCCCGGACGGGTCGAGCGCCGCGAACTCCAGCACGACCGGCAGGAAGTCGGGCAGCTCGTCGTCCATCAGCTCCCAGCCGGCCACGCGGTAACGCTGCTTGAGCGCGGCCAGGGACGCCCCGCGGCGGCGGGTGTCGCCGTCGGTGTAGTAGGTCAGGTAGAGGCAGCAGCGCCGGTGCAGGTCGAACGTGTCGACGTAGTGCGCGGCCAGGTCGCCCGCGTCCATGTCAGCGATCCGCGCCAGGAACGCCGCGAAGGGCGGCTCGGCGGCCTCCCTGATCAGCGGCAGGCGGCGGTGGAAACGTTCGTCGGGGTAGGCGAGCAGGTGCGCGGCAGCCTGCCAGATCACGGCCTTGTTCATGATTTTCCCTTTTTCGGCGGGAAGAGTCCTGCGGGGATGCCCCGGCCGTCCCAGTTGAGGAGGTTCACCCGGTCGTGGGTGATCTCGTCGCTGGTCTGGCGGTCCCTGAGGCCGTGGAAGGACTCGACGGAGACCGGCAGCGGCTTGCCCGACGCCTCCCCGAAGGGGGCCTGCATGCCGGGGCCGCCGTAGTAGTCGAGGCTGCAGCCGGCCTCCTCGACCACGCCGGGCACGTTGCCGTACGCGGTCGGGATCACGTACCGCTCCTCGTACTTGGCCAGGGCCAGCAGGCGGTACATGGACCTGATGTCGTCCTCGGTCAGGCCGGTGTCCGGCAGGACCGGCTCCTGCCCCAGGTTGACGCCTCGCATGTACGAGCGCATCGCGGCCAGACGGCGCAGCGCGGCCGTCACCGGGACGGGATCGCCCGCGGTGAACAGCTCGGCCAGGTACTCCACGGGGATGCGCAGCGACTCGATGGCGGCGAACAGGTTGTCCGCGTCCTCGCCGTCGTGCCCGGTGTTCGCCAGGGCGTCCACGACGGGGGAGAGCGGCGGGACGTACCAGACCATCGGCAACGTCCGGTACTCCGGGTGCAGGGGGAGCGCTATGCGATATTTCATGATCAGGTCGTAGACCGGGGACCTGCGGGCCGCCTCGATCCAGTCGGCGGGCAGCCCCGACGCGGCCACCGCCGGGTCGTCGGGGTCGACGAAGACGCCGAGCTGGGCCTCGTACAGGTCCCGCTCGTCCGCCACCGAGGCGGCCTGGCTCACCCGGTCGGCGTCGTAGAGCAGCACCCCGAGGTAGCGCAGGCGGCCCACGCAGGTCTCCGAGCACACCGTCGGCAGCCCCACCTCGACCCGCGGGTAGCAGAACGTGCACTTCTCGGCCTTGCCGGTCCGGTGGTTGAAGTACACCTTCTTGTACGGGCACCCCGTCACGCACATCCGCCAGCCCCGGCAACTGTCCTGGTCCACCAGGACGATCCCGTCCTCGGCCCGCTTGTACATGGCCCCCGACGGGCAGGAGGCCACGCAGGACGGGTTCAGGCAGTGCTCGCAGATGCGCGGCAGGTAGAACATGTACGCCTGCTCGAACTCCAGCCTGACCTGCTCCGACAGCTTCCCCAGCACCGGGTCGGGGGACGGGTCGCCGCCCAGGTTGTCGTCCCAGTTCGCGCTCCAGCGGATCTTCATGGGCTCGTTGCTGATCAGCGACCGCGGCGGCGCCACCGGGACGTCGTCGGACAGCGGGGCCCGGGTCAGGTTCTCGTAGTCGTAGGTCCAGGGCTCGTAGTAGTCCTGGATGGAGGGCATGAGCGGGTTGGCGAAGATGTTGGCCAGCTTGCGGAACCGGCCTCCGGCGCGGAGTGTCAGCCGGCCCCTGCGGTCGAGCTTCCAGCCGCCCCGCCAGCGTTCCTGGTCCTCGTACCGGCGGGGGTAGCCCTGGCCGGGGCGGGTCTCGACGTTGTTGAACCAGACGTACTCGACGCCGGGACGGTTGGTCCAGGTCTGTTTGCAGGTGACGGAACAGGTGTGACAGCCGATGCACTTGTCCAGGTTCATCACCATGGCGATCTGAGCCATGATCTTCATCAGTAGCGCACCTCCTGCGACCTGCGGCGAATGGTGGTGACCTCGTCCCGCTGGTTGCCCGTGGGGCCGAGGTAGTTGAAGGCGTACGAGAGCTGGGCGTAGCCGCCGATCATGTGCGTGGGCTTGATCAGCACCCTGGTCAGCGCGTTGTGGATGCCGCCGCGGCGGCCGGTCTCCTCCGTCTTCGGCACGTCGATCAGGCGGTCCTGGGCGTGGAACATGTAGACCGTGCCCTGCGGCATGCGGTGGGACACGATGGCCCTGGCCACCACGACGCCGTTGCGGTTGACCGCCTCGATCCAGTCGTTGTCGGCGATGCCGAGCCGGGTCGCGTCCTCGGTGGACATCCAGATGGTCGGGCCGCCGCGCGACAGCGACAACATGAGCAGGTTGTCCTGGTACTCGGAGTGGATCGACCACTTGGAGTGCGGGGTCAGGTAGCGCAGGGTGGCGCTCTCGCCGAAGAGCTCGGCCATGTCCAGCGGCGGGCGGTAGACCGGCAGGGCCTCGCCGTACTCGTGCATCCAGTCGTGGTCGAGGAAGAAGTGCATGCGGCCGGTGAGCGTGTGCCAGGGCTTGCCGTTCTCGACGTTGATCGTGAACGGCGAGTAGCGGCGGTCGTGCGCCTCCTTGCCCGACCACTCGGGGCTGGCCGCGACGTGCGTGGGCCGGGCCTGGGTGTCGGCGAAGACGATGCGGTGGCCCTCGTCGATCAGGTCGTCGAAGCTGCGGCCGGTGCGCCGGGCGAGCTGGCGGAAGCCCTGGGCGGC
The DNA here is from genome assembly GCF_053596515.1 of Nonomuraea sp. NPDC001684. NCBI lineage: Bacteria > Bacillati > Actinomycetota > Actinomycetes > Streptosporangiales > Streptosporangiaceae > Nonomuraea > Nonomuraea sp. NPDC001684. The sequence goes on along the minus strand of NZ_JBSFGJ010000027.1, from coordinate 9,325 downwards.
CAGCCTGCCGTTGCTCACCCCGGACAGCGCGAGGATCGTCTCGCACGCCTTGGCGTCGGTGTCCAGCTCGGGGCGGCCCTTGGCCACGCCGCGCGGCACCAGGCCGCAGCGCTGGCCGAGCCAGGCGACCTCCTCGTCCGGCATGAAGGTCACGCCCTTGACCTGGAGGCCGAGCCGCTCGGTGAGCGGGCCGAGCGCGGCCAGCTGCTCCGCGACCGCGCCGTAGTCGCGCTCGACCACCTTCAGCGTCGGCTCCGGCGCGCCGGGCGCGCGCCCGCCCGGCTGCCCGGTCTCGCCCGGCGTGTCGTGCTGGTACGGGACCACCACGACGTCCTTGCGCACCCCCAGCCGCTCCTTGGCCAGCGCGCTGAAGGCCCTGGCGATGGCGTGGAAGGCGGCGAAGTCCGTCCTGGTCTCCCAGGGCGGCGAGATGGCCGGGTTGAACGCGTGCACGAACGGGTGCATGTCCGTCGAGGACAGGTCGTACTTCTCGTACCAGGTGGCGGCGGGCAGCACGATGTCGGAGTAGACCGTCGAGGACGTCATCCGGAAGTCCAGCGTGAGCAGCAGATCCAGCTTGCCCCTCGGCGCCTCGGGGTCGGGCTGCTCCAGGTTCGACGTGGCGCCGAGCAGGTGGTGCAGGAAGTACTCGTTGCCCTTGGCCGACGAGCCGAGCAGGTTCGACCGCCACAAGGTCAGCACCCGCGGCCAGTTGGCCGGGTCGTCGGGGTCCTCGGCGGCGTGCCGGAGCCTGCCCCGCCGCAGCTCCTCCAGCGTGTACGCCACGGGGTCCTCGTGCTCGCCCAGCTCCAGCGGGTTGCGGTCGAAGGCGGGCGACATGGGCATCCAGCCGTTGCGCACGGCCTCGGCCACCAGGTCGGCCGTGTGCCTGCCGCGGAACGCGCCGGGCCCGAGCGGCGAGGTCAGCGCGCCCGCGTCGAACCGGTCGTAACGCCACTGGTCGGTGTGCAGGTACCAGTACGGCGTGCCGGGCGCCTGCCGCGGCGGGCGCGACCAGTCGAGCGCGCCGGCCAGCACCGCCCAGCCGCTCTGCGGACGGCACTTCTCCTGGCCGACGTAATGGGCCCAGCCGCCGCCGTTGCGCCCCTGGCAGCCGGTCAGCAGCAGCAGCGACAGAAAAGCCCGGTAGATGGTGTCGCCGTGGAACCACTGGGTGGCGCCCGCGCCCATGATGATCATGCATCGGCCGCGGGTGGTCTCGGCCGTCCTGGCGAACTCACGGGTGATCTTGACCACCCGCTCGGCCGGGACGCCGGTGACCGGCTCCTGCCAGCCCGGCGTGTACGGCTCGGCCGCGTCGTCGTACCCGCCGGGCCAGATCCCCGGCAGGCCGGGCCTGGGGACGCCGTACTGGGCGAGCAGCAGGTCGAACACCGTGGTCACCAGCCGTCCGCCGACGCGGGCGACCGGCACGCCGCGGCGCAGGGAGCCCTCGCCGTCGAAGCGCGGCAGCAGGAGCTGGGCCGACTCGCCGCCGTACAGGGTGAGCTTCGGGTCGACGTCCAGGTCGAGGTTCCAGCGGCCCTCGCCCGAGTCGGTCCAGCGGAAGCCGACCGAGCCGTTCGGGACCACCGGCTCGCCGGACCCGGCCATGAGCACGGTCTTCCACTCGGCCGCCTCCTCCGCCGAGCCCAGGTCCTTGGCCGTGAGGAACTTGTCCGGCACGTACGCGTCCTCGTGCTCGCGCAGCGTGACCAGGAAGGGCAGGTCGGTGCAGCGCTTGACGTAGTCGGTGAAGTAGGGCACCTCCCGGTCGACGAAGAACTCCTTCAGCAGCACGTGGCCCATGGCCATGGCCAGGGCGCCGTCCGTGCCGGGACGCACGCTCAGGAACTCGTCGGCGAACTTGGCCGCGTCGCTGTAGTCGGGCGAGACCACCACGACCTTCTGGCCCCGGTAGCGCGCCTCGGCCATCCAGTGGGCGTCCGGCGTGCGGGTGACCGGGACGTTGGAGCCCCACATCACCAGGTACGCGGCGTCCCACCAGTCGGCCGACTCCGGGACGTCGGTCTGGTCGCCGAACACCTGCGGCGAGGCCACCGGCAGGTCGGCGTACCAGTCGTAGAAGGAGAGCATCGTGCCGCCGATCAGCGACACGAACCGGGAGCCGACGGCGTGCGAGACCATCGACATCGCCGGGATGGGCGAGAACCCCGCGACCCGGTCCGGCCCGTACGCCTGGATGGTGTGCACGTGCGCCGCGGCGATCATCTCGACGGCCAGGTCCCAGGTCACCCGGACGAGCCCGCCCCGGCCGCGCGCCCCCTGGTAGCTCGCCCGCTTCTCCGGATCGGTGGTGACCTCGGCCCAGGCGGCCACCGGGTCGCCCAGCCGCTCCCGCGCCTCCAGGTAGAGCCGGACCAGCACGCCCCGCGCGTACGGGTAGCGGATCCGGGTCGGCGAGTAGGTGTACCAGGAGAAGGCCGCCCCGCGCGGGCAGCCGCGCGGCTCGTACTCCGGCCGGTCGGGACCCACGCCCGGGTAGTCGGTCTCCTGCGTCTCCCAGGTGATGATGCCGTCCTTGACGAACACCTTCCACGAGCACGAACCCGTGCAGTTCACGCCGTGCGTCGAGCGCACCACCTTGTCGTGACTCCACCGGTCCCGGTAGAACGCGTCGCCTTCCGTGCCGCCTTTCAGGTAGAGAGTCCGCAGGTCACCACTGGTGGCCGATCTGCGGAGGAACCGACCGGTCTTCAGCAGGAGATCCTCGGCGCTCATACCCCCACTTCATCACAGAAGGTGACCCTCTGTTACACAGGGTGTATGTCTGCGCTTCGTAAAGGTCAGGTGCGGAACCTGGCGCTGGCCACGGCGGCCTTCGCCGTGACGTTCTGGGCCTGGAACCTCATCGGTCCCCTGTCGGGCAGTTACAGCAGGCAGCTGCACCTGTCCGCGACACAGACCTCGCTGCTGGTCGCGATCCCGGTGCTGGTCGGCTCGCTCGGCCGCATCCCGGTGGGCGTGCTGGCCGACCGGCTCGGCGGGCGGCGCATGTTCGCGGTCATCTGTTTCGTGTCGATCGTGCCCGTCCTGTTCGTGGGCTGGTCCGAGTCGTACGGGTGGCTGCTGTTCTGGGGGTTCCTGCTGGGCATCCCCGGCACGTCGTTCGCCATCGGCATCCCGTTCGTCAACGCCTGGTACGAGCCCGCCCGCAGAGGGTTCGCCACCGGCGTGTTCGGCGCCGGCATGGGCGGGACCGCGCTGTCGGCGTTCTTCACCCCCCGCCTGGTGGAGGAGTTCGGCCGGTTCGCGACCCACCTGCTCATGGCCGCGGTGCTCGCCCTGATGGGCGTGATCATGATCGGCGGCAGCCGCGACTCGCCCGCCTGGTCGCCCGCCACCGCCCCGGCCCTGCCCAGGATGCGCGAGGCCACGAAGCTCAGGGCCACCTGGCAGTGCGCCTTCCTGTACGCCGTCACCTTCGGCGGCTTCGTGGCGTTCTCGACGTACCTGCCTACCCTGCTCCAGAACGTCTACCACTTCGCCCAGACGGGCGCCGGGCTGCGGGCGGCCGGGTTCTCGATCGCCGCCGTCGCCGCCCGGCCGATCGGCGGCACGTTGTCCGACCGGATCGGGCCGGTCAGGGTGCTGCTCATCTCGCTGGCCGGGACGGTCGTGATGGCGGTCGCGCTGTCGTTCCGGCCGCCCGCCGAGGTGCCCGCCGGAGCCTGCTTCGTGCTCATCGCCTTCTTCCTCGGGCTCGGCACGGGCGGTGTCTTCGCCCTGGTCGCCGAGCTCGTCGAGGCGTCGAAGGTGGGGACGGTGACGGGGCTCGTGGGCGCGGCCGGCGGGCTCGGCGGGTACTTCCCGCCGCTGGTGATGGGGGCCGTCTACGGCGCGTCCGGGTCGTACACCGTGGGCTACCTGCTGCTCGCGCTGACCGCCCTGGTCACGTTGATCTACACCGTGCGCACGTTCCGGCACGTGCCCGATCGTTAGCCAGGCGAAAAACCGTTTGCCGGGCCGGGCGCCGGCTTGTCAACCTTGTCAGACCATGCGCTCCCTTCCTGAGGCCGATCCCGGCCTGCCCGACATCCGCAGCCCGCTCCGCTACCTGTGGTGGAACGCGCGGCGTCAGGCGCGTGCCCTGCTCGCCGGCATCGGCTTCGCCACCCTGTGGTGGCTGGTGCAGGCGCTCGTGCCCGCGGTGCTCGGCAAGGGCATCGACGCGGTCACCGCCAAGGACACCCGGGCGCTGCTGACCTGGGCGTCGATCCTGCTCGGGCTGGGGCTGCTGCAGGCGTTCACCGGGATCATGCGGCACCGGATGGCGGTGTTCAACTGGTTGTCGGCCGCCTACCGCACCGTCCAGCTGACCGCGCGGCAGGCCGCCAGGCTCGGGGCGACGCTGCCCAAGAAGGTCTCGACCGGCGAGGTCGTCAGCGTCGGCAACTCCGACATCGCCCACATCGGCAGCTCCATGGACATCCTGCTGCGCGGCACCGGGTCCGTGGTGGCCATCGTCGCGGTCACCGTGATCCTGCTGACGACCTCGGTCCCGCTCGGGCTGCTCGTGCTGTTCGGCGTGCCGCTCATGGCGCTCGCCGTCTCGCCGCTGCTCAAGCCGCTGCACCGGCGGCAGAAGCGGCAGCGCGAGCTGACCGGCGACCTGTCCACCAGGGCCGCCGACATCGTGGCCGGCCTGCGGGTGCTCCGCGGCATCGGCGGCGAGCAGGTGTTCGCCGGCCGCTACGGCGAGGAGTCCCAGCGCGTGCGGCACGCCGGGGTGGGCGTGGCCCGGGTCGAGTCGCTGCTCGAAGGCGCCCAGATCCTGCTGCCCGGCCTGCTCATCGCGGTCGTCACCGGCATCGGCGCCACGTTCGCGGTCGGCGGCGAGATCAGCACCGGCGACCTCGTCGCGCTCTACGGCTACGCCGCCTTCCTCATCGGCCCGCTGCGCACCTTGACCGAGGCCGCTGACAAGCTCACCAAGGGTCACGTCGCGGCCCGCCGCGTCATCCGCATCCTGGCCATCGAGCCCGAGGTCGCCGGCGGCACCGAGACCAGCGGCGGCGGCGTGCTGCGCGACTGCTACAGCGGCGTCACCCTCCAGCCCGGCATGCTCACCGCCGTCGCGGCCGACGCGCCCGAGGAGGCCGCCGCCATCGCCGACCGCCTCGGCCGGTACGCGCCCGGCGACGTCACCTTCGGCGCCGTCGAGCTGGCCTCGCTGCCCATGGCCGAGATCCGCGCGCGCATCCTGGTCGCCGGCAACGACGCCCGCCTGTTCACCGGCAGGCTCAGGAACGAGCTCGACGTCCGCGACGCGGCCACCGACGAAGACGTGCGCGCCGCCCTGCACGCCGCCTGCGCCGAGGACATCGTCGAGGCGCTGCCCGACGGCCTCGACGCCCAGGTGTCCGAGGCCGGGCGCGAGTTCTCCGGCGGCCAGCAGCAGCGGCTGCGCCTGGCGCGGGCCCTGGTCGCCGACCCCGAGGTGCTCATCCTGGTCGAGCCCACCAGCGCCGTCGACGCCCACAGCGAGGCCCGCATCGCCGAGCGGCTGGCCAAGGCGCGCGCCGGCCGCACCACCATGATCTGCACGACCAGCCCGCTGGTGCTCGACCGGGCCGACCACGTGGTCTACGTGGCCGGCGGCCGGGTGCTGGCCGAGGGGACACACCGGCACCTGCTGGACGCGTCCCCCGAGTACGCCGCGACCGTGACCCGAGGGGAGGGCTGACCGTGGCCCGCGAGATCCTGCCGGTCGCCGACCGGAAACAGGTGCGCGCCTACGCGCGCAGGCTGACGCTGAAGTACCCGCGGCAGCTCACCGTCGCCCTGGCCCTGCACGGCCTGGCCGCCGTCGCCGGGCTCGTCGTGCCGTGGCAGCTCGGCAGCCTGGTCCAGACCGTCCAGGACGGCGGCGAGGTCGACGGGCTGCTCGTGGCCGTCGTCATCGGCGCGTTCCTGTTCCTCCAGGGCCTGCTGGTCCGCTTCGCCGTGCTCGCCTCGGCCAGGCTGGGCGAGAAGGTGCTGGCCGAGCTGCGGGAGGAGTTCGTCGACCGGGTGCTCGGCCTGCCGCTGTCCACGGTCGAGCGGGCGGGCGCCGGCGACCTGATCACCCGTACCTCCCGCGACGTCGACTCGTTGTCCAGGACCGTCCGGCACGCCGTGCCGGAGACGCTCATCGCGCTGGTCACGTTCGTGATCACCATGGGCGCGCTGGTGCTGGTCAGCCCGCAGCTCATGCTGCCGATGCTGGTCGCCGGCCCGCTGATCTGGTTCGCCACCCGCTGGTACCTCAAGCGGGCGCGCGACGGCTACCTGCGCGAGAACGCCGCGTACGCCGACATGACCGAGGGCCTGGCCGAGACCGTCGAGGGCGCGCGGGCCGTGGAGGCGCTCGGCCTCCAGGAACGCCGGCGCGCGCGCACCGACGGCGACATCAGCCGCTCCTACGCCGCCGAGCGCTACACCCTGGGCCTGCGGACGCTCTGGTTCCCCGCGGTCGAGCTCGGCTACGTGATCCCGGTGGTCTCCACGCTCCTGGTCGGCGGCCTGTTCTACACCAACGACTGGGTGACGGTCCAGCAGGTCACCGCCGCCCTGGTCTACGCCCAGCAGCTCATCGACCCGCTCGACCGGTTCCTCATGTGGATCGACGAGCTCCAGGTGGGCGGCGCCGCCATGGCCCGGCTGCTCGGCGTGGCCAACGTACCCGACGACCGCGAGCCGTCCGCGGCCCGCCCGGCCGGCGAGCTGCTGCGGGCCGACGACGTCAGGTACGCCTACCGCGAGGGCCGCGACGTGCTGCACGGCGTGTCGCTGACCGTCGAACCGGGCGAGCGGCTGGCCATGGTCGGCCCGTCGGGGGCCGGCAAGTCCACGCTCGGGCGGCTGCTGGCCGGCATCCACGGGCCGCGCACCGGCGAGGTGAGCGTGGGCGGCGTGCCGCTGGTCGACCTGCCGCTCGACGACCTGCGCGGGCACGTCGCGCTGGTCACCCAGGAGCACCACGTCTTCAAGGGCACCGTCCGCGACAACCTGCTGATCGCCCGCCCCGGCGCGGACGACGCGGCGGTGCGCGCGGCGCTGGCCGCCGTCGACGCGCTCGACTGGGTGCAGGCGCTGCCCGAGGGGCTGGAGACCGAGGTCGGGTCCGGCGGCGCCGCCGTGCCGCCCGCGCAGGCCCAGCAGCTCGCGCTGGCCCGGCTGGTCCTGGCCGACCCGCACACGCTGGTGCTCGACGAGGCCACCTCGCTGATCGACCCGCGGGCCGCGCGCCACCTGGAACGCTCGCTGGCCGCCGTCCTGGAGGGCCGTACGGTGATCGCCATCGCCCACCGGCTCTACACCGCGCACGACGCCGACCGCGTGGCCGTCGTGGAGGACGGCCGGATCACCGAGCTGGGCCCGCACGAGGAGCTGGTCGCCGAGGGCGGCTCGTACGCGGCCCTGTGGGCGAGCTGGCACGGCACCCCCGCCGCCACCCCCTAGGCCACGGGCTCCCAGACCGGCCCTTCGGCCGTGTCCCGCGCGCGGCCGAAGACCACGTCGGCGAAGTGGATGCCGAAGCCGATCGTGTCCGGCCGCAGCAGCTCCTCGACCAGCCGTCGCCGGTGCACGGTCGACTCCACGCGGTCCAGGTCGGAGCCGGCCGGCCACTCGGGACGGCGCACCTGCACGGGGGAGTGCAGGGCGTCGCCGAAGGCCAGCAGCCGCTGTCCGCCCGAGGTGATCGTGTAGGCGGTGTGCCCGGCGGTGTGGCCGGGCGCGAACGTGGCCCGCACGCCGGGGAAGATCTCCTCGCCGTCGCCGAACGTCCTGACCCGGGGAGCCATGGTCGTCAGGGCCTCCGCCGGCGTGCCGAAGTCGAGCGTCCGGTGGCGCTCGGTCCATTCGGGCTCGGCGAACAGGTACTCGGCGGCCGGGAACGCGGGCCCGCCGGCGGCCGGGTGCCAGGCCCAGCCGATGTGGTCGATGTGCAGGTGGGTGAAGGCCACCGCCTCGACGTCCTCGGGACGGCGGCCCAGCCGGGCGAGGTTGTCCAGCAGGTCGCCGCCGCGCAGCTCGCCGATCAGCGGGTCGGCCGGGTCGTCCGGCTGGTGCACCGGGCCCACGCCCGCGTCGATCAGCAGGGCCCGCTCGCCCGCCTCCACCAGCAGGCCGCCGATGCCGGCCACGAGGTTGCCGGTCTCGTCCAGGTGGTCGGCGTTCTCGGCCCAGTCGCGCTCGGTCGTGCCCGGCAGCCAGCCGTACGGCTTGAGCCGCACGCTCCCGTCGGGCACGAACGTGACCTTGAGATCGCCGACCCGCAACGACCGGAGGGTGGACGGGCGGCGCAGACGAAGGCTCTCAGAAGTGCTCATGGCAGAAACTTATAGCTAGAACCTTTCAAGTTGCAAACATCCAAGCTTGAGGTAGTTTTGCGGTATGACAACGTCCGAAGCCGAAGCGCGGGCCGCGGCCGAGCGGAACCTCTGCGGCCTGGTGGGCGCGCTCGCCAGGCAGATCGAGGGGCACGTCAGGGAACGCGCGGCCGCGCTCGACCTCACCACCGCCCAGGCGGTGGCGCTGCGCGAGCTGACCGGCCCGATGACCATGAGCGACCTGGCGGGGCGCATGGGGTGCGAGCCCTCCAACGCCACGTTCGTCATCGACCGGCTGGAGCAGCAGGGGGTGGTGGAGCGCCGCCCCCATCCCAGCGACCGCCGGGCCAAGCTGCTGGTGCTCACCCAGGAGGGCGCCGGCCTGCGGGAGCGCCTGCTGGGCCTGCTGACCGAGGGCTCGCCGCTGGCCGCGCTCACGCCCGACGAGCAGTCCGTGCTGCAGGAGCTGCTGGAGCGGGCGGCGCCGCGGTAGCGCCTGCCGGGGTTGCGATGATCGTCCGGCGCTGTCAGCATCGTCGGAGTGAGCACCTGGCAGCGCGCCTGGGAAGGCGTGCTCGGACTCCTCGCCCTGCTGGGCCTGGCACTCGTCCTGATCACTACGGTCAGTGACCGCCTGCTCGACATCCTCGCCCACGCCGGGCAGCTCGGCCTGATCGTCATGGGGTTCGGCCTGTCGCTGCGCACCGGCACGCCCAATCTCGCCGTGGGCGCGGTGGCGGCCGCGAGCGCCGCCTTCGTGGCGTCCACGGCGGGCGCCGGGGTGCCGCTGCCGCTGGCGATGCTGCTCGCGCTCGTGCTCGCCGGGCTCCTGGGGGCCGCCATGAGCGCGTTCACGATGCTGCTGACGGCCCCGGCCTGGGCCGTCACGCTCGGGGCCGCCGTCGTGTGCGAGGCCGTGGCCGTCGCGCTGCTCGGCGACGGGACGATCCCGCTGGAGACCGCCGCGCTCTATCCCGGCCCGCTCGGGT
>NZ_JBSFGJ010000026.1:0-47631 GCF_053596515.1 Nonomuraea sp. NPDC001684 | reverse complement strand
GGATCGGCTTGATGTACTCCGCGATCACGGCCTGGTGCCGGGGATGGTCGCGGTAGATCACGAAGTCGTCCACGCTGTCGAGGTCGGCGACCACGGCGAACTCGTGGTTGCCGGGGGTGATGCCGGCGTCGGGCCCCACCGTGTACGCCCGTAGCTGCGGGATCTCGCCCGGCAGCTTGCGCAGCTCGGTCGCGACCGCGGCCTTCTGCTCGTCGGTGGCGTCGTCGGCCCAGGTGAACAGCACAATGTGACGGATCATGCGCCAACCCTATCGACACACACCCGTCGACGGAGTTATTCTCAAGTCGAGATTGACTCGAACTGAGAAGGACTTGGGAATGGAAGAGTTCCTGGCTGGCTACAACCCCCGGCTCTACGCGCCGGTCGCGGTCACCGTCGACGTGGTGGCGCTGACCATCCGCGACCGGCGGCTGCACGTCCTGATCGTCGAGCGCGGCGTGGAGCCGTACGCGGGCCGCTGGGCCCTGCCCGGCGGTTTCATCAAGCCGGACGAGGACCTGGCCGAGGCGGCGGTGCGCGAGCTGGCCGAGGAGACCGGCGTGGCCACCCGCCCGGCGCACATCGAGCAGCTGGCCAGCTACGGCGGCCCCGGCCGCGACCCCCGCATGCGGGTGGTGTCGATCTCCTACCTCGCCTTCGCCCCCGACCTGCCCGACCCCAGGCCCGGCACGGACGCCGCCGCGGCCGTCTGGCACCCGGTCGACGACGTGCCGCCGCTCGCCTTCGACCACGCCCGCATCCTGGCCGACGGCGTCGAGCGGGCCCGGTCGAAGCTGGAGTACACGCCGCTGGCCACGGCCTTCGCCGGGGCCGAGTTCACCGTCTCCGAGCTGCGGCTGATCTACGAGACCGTATGGGGCACGCCGCTGCACGCGGGCAACTTCCACCGCAAGGTCCTGTCCGTCCCCGGGTTCGTCGAGAGCACCGGCCAGACCACCGAGACCGGCGGCCCCAGAGGCGGCCCGCGGGCCAAGCTCTACCGCGCGGGCGACGCCCGGCTGCTCCACCCCGCGCTGCTACGGCCCGCGCGGGAGGAGGAGGTGCGATGACCACCGAGCGGGCGGCGGCGATCGTCATGGGGGCGCGATCGGCCCAGGAGCTCTTCGCCGGCGGGTCCGCGGCCCGCGTCTACCGGCGGCTGGCCAGGGCGCTGCATCCCGACCTCGCGCCGGGCGGCGAGGAGGCGTTCAAGCGGCTGGTCGCGCTCTGGGAGACCTACCACCGGGGCCAGCGGGTCGGCGACTTCCTGGTCGGGCCGCCGCTGCACAAGGGCGGCACCGCCGTGCTCTACCCGGCCGGGCGCGGCGCAGAGCGCGACTCGCTGCTCAAAGTGGCCCGCGACCCGGCCGCCGACCGGCTGCTGGTCCGCGAGGCCGCCGCGCTGCGGAAGATCGCGGCCGACGGCGACCCACGCTTCCTGCCGTACGTCCCCCGCCTCGTCGCGAGCTTCCGCTACCGCGCCGGCGAGGTGGTCCGGCAGGCGAACGTGGTCAGCCGGGCGCCCGCCGGGTTCGTCACCCTCGACCGCGCCGGCACCGGCCTCGACCCGCGCGACGTGGCCTGGATCTGGCGGCGGCTGCTCGTGGCCGCCGGGCTCGCCCACCGGGCCGGCGTCGCGCACGGCGCCGTGCTCCCCCGCCACGTCCTCATCCATCCGCTCGACCACGGGCTCGTGCTGGTCGACTGGTGCCACAGCGACCGGCTCGACGAGCGCGCCGACATCGCCGCGCTGACCCGGTGCGTCGACCACCTGATGGGCGAGTGCCCGCGCCGGATGCGCGCCTTCGTCCGCGGCTGCCTGCTGCGCCCGCCGTCCGACGCGTGGGAGCTGCTGCGCGAGCTGGACGACCTGCTCGACGACCTCTACGGACCCCGTACGTACCGTCCGCTCCACCTTTGAGGGAGGCTGCCATGGGCAGCGGAATCTGGTCCACGAACGTCTACGACTCCGCCGCGCGCTACCGCGCGGCCACCGGCTCCAGCGCCTTCGCCTACAGCGACGGCGGAGCCCGGCGCGTCCACCCCGACCTCGACCCCTTCGGCGTGACGCGGGAGAGCCGCGACTCGGCCGAGCACCCCGACTCGCTGGCCATCGCCGTGCTCTTCGACGTGACCGGCTCGATGCGCGCGGTCCCCCGCACGCTGCAGACCCGCCTGCCCGACCTGCTCGGGCTGCTGCTGCGCAAGGGGTACGCCACCGACCCGCAGATCATGTTCGGCGCGATCGGCGACGCCACCTGCGACCGGGCGCCGCTGCAGGTCGGCCAGTTCGAGTCCGACAACCGCATGGACGACCAGCTCGGCCTGATCCTGCTGGAGGGCGGCGGCGGCGGGCAGAAGCGCGAGTCCTACGAGCTGGCCATGTACTTCATGGCCAGGCACACCTCCATCGACTGCCACGACAAGCGCGGCAGGCGCGGCTACCTGTTCGTCATCGGCGACGAGATGCCCTACCAGCGGGTGTCCAGGAACCACGTCAAGGACCTCGTCGGCGACCGGCTGACCGCGCCCCTCGGGGTGGACGACGTCGTGGCCGAGCTGACCCGCAAGTACGACGTCTACTTCATCCTCCCGCAGGGGGCCAGCTACGCCGGCGACCCCGAGGTGCTGGACTCCTGGCGCCGTCTGCTCGGCCAGAACGTGCTGGAGCTGGACGACCTCGACGCCGTGTGCGAGACGATCGCGCTCACCGTCGGGCTCGGCGAGGACGCGATCGGCCTGGACGAGGGCCTTGAGGACCTGGCCGAGCTGGGCTCGACGGCCGGCGCGTCGGTGTCGCGGGCCCTGGCCAGGCTCGACCGCGGCACGGTCGTCACCGCCGAGCCGCTCGACGGGCTCGACAGCGGACTCGGGGGCGGGCTGGGCGGCGGGCTGGGCGGGCTCCGGGCGTGAACGAGCACCTGGTCGTCGTCGACCTCGGGTACGGCGACGCCGGCAAGGGCACGGTCGTGGACTGGGCGTGCGCCACGCTGCCCGTCCACGCCGTGGTCCGGTTCAACGGGGGCGCCCAGGCGGGGCACAACGTCGTCCTGGACGACGGGCGGCACCACACGTTCGCGCAGTTCGGCGCCGGGACGTTCCGGGGGGTTCGCACGCATCTCTCGCGGTTCGTGGTGGTCGATCCGCTGGCGTTGTCGGCCGAGGCGGAGCACCTGGCCCGGCTCGGCGTGCCCGACCCCTTCGGGCTGCTCACGGTGGACCGGGACTGCCTGCTGGCGACGCCGTACCACGTCGAGGCCGGGCGCAGGCGGGAGCTGGCGCGCGGGGAGGCGCGGCACGGGTCCTGCGGGATGGGCGTCGGGGAGACGATGGCGTACCACCTGGAGCACGGCGCGCTCGCGCCCCGGGCGGGCGACCCGCCGCCCGAGCTGACGCGCAAGCTGACCGTGCTGCGGGAGGCGCTGGGGGTCGAGGGGCCGCCGGTGGCCGACTGCGTGGCCGTCTACCGGGCGTTCGCCGAGCGGGTGCGGCTGGTGGACTCGTCGTACACCGCCGGGCTGGTCAGGCGGGGGCCGGTGGTGTTCGAGGGCGCGCAGGGCGTGCTGCTGGACGAGCGATGGGGGTTCGACCCGTACACGACGTGGAGCACGACGACCTTCGCCAACGCCCTGGAACTGCTGGACGGGTCCGGGGCGGCGCGGCTCGGCGTGCTGCGGACCTACACCACCCGGCACGGCCCCGGCCCGCTGGTGACCGAGGACCCCGGCCTGGAGCTGCCCGAGCCGCACAACGTGACCGGGCCATGGCAGGGGGCCTTCCGCCGCGGGCACTTCGACGCGGTCGCCCACCGGTACGCGGCCGAGGCGGCCGGCGGCCTGGACGGTCTCGCGCTCACCCACCTCGACGCGGACGTCACCCGCATGTGCGTGCGCTACGACCGGCCCGTCACGTTCGCCGAGCCGGACCGTACGGCCCGGCTGCTGCGGGCGACGCCGGTCTACGAGGAGGGTGTATCAGACTGGCCCGCGGCGGTCTCTCATGTCGTGGGCGCGCCCGTGTGGCTGGAGTCGTACGGCCCCCGCGCGCGGGACAAGAAGGCGCCCTGGCCGAGCCTGCGGTGACCGCCGGGGAGAGGGGTCCTCCCGGCGGTCGCCGCCCGGCTTCGGCCCGGCGTCGGCCCGGTTTCAGCCCGGTTTCAGCTCCAGGCGAGCATGCGGAGCGGGTCCTCCAGCATCGCGCCGACGTCGCGCAGGAACATCGAGCCCAGCTCGCCGTCGACGATCCGGTGGTCGAAACTGAGCGCGAGGGTGGTCACCTTGCGCACCGCCAGCTCGCCGTCCACCACCCACGGCATGTCCCTGACCTGGCCGAAGGCCAGGATGGCGGACTCGCCCGGGTTGAGGATGGGGGTGCCGGCGTCGACGCCGAACACGCCCACGTTGGTGATGGTGATCGTCCCGCCCGCCATCTCGGCCGGCTGGGTGCGGCCCGCCCTGGCCGTCTCCGCCAGCGCGCCCAGTTGCCTGGCCAGCTCGGGGAGCGGGAGGGCGTGGGCGTCCTTGATGTTGGGCACGACGAGGCCGCGCGGGGTGGCGGCGGCGATGCCCAGGTTCACGTAGTGCTTGACCACGATCTCCTGGGCCGCCTCGTCCCAGGACGAGTTGATCATCGGGTAGCGCCTGACCCCGGTGAGCAGGGCCCGGCAGACCAGCAACAGCGGGGAGACCTTGACCTCGGCGAAGTCGGGCAGGGCCCGCAGCCGCCGGACCGCCTCCATGGTCTCCGTCACGTCCACCTGGAGGAACTCGGTGACGTGCGGGGCCGTGAAGGCGCTGGCCACCATCGCCTGGGCGGTCATCTTGCGCACGCCCTTGACGGGGACGCGCTCCTCCCGCCGCTGGGGCTCGGCCTGCCGGACGGGCTCGGGCGCGGCCTGAAGACCACCCTGGAGACCGCCCTGCGCGGCGGCGTGCACGTCGTCGCGAGTGATGGAGCCCTGGGGGCCGGTGCCGGTGAGCGTGGCGAGGTCGACGCCCAGGTCCTTGGCCAGCTTGCGGACCGGCGGCTTGGCCAGCACGGCCACGCGCCCGGAACCGGCGACCACTCCGGCGGCCGGCGCGGCGGCGGGGACGGGCTCGGCCGGGCGGGCCGTCGGGGCCGGGCCGGGCACCTCCACGCGGGCCGGGTTGGCCACCGGCGCGGCCGGGATCGGCTCCGCCGGCTGCTTGCGGGGACGGCGCTTGGAGGCGCCGGTCTTGACCCCGTAACCCACCAGGACCGCCTGCCGCTCCTCCTTGGGCGCGGGGCTGCCGTGGGCGCCGGGCTCGACCGCGCCCTCCTCCGGCGGCTTGGGAACCATGTCGTCGGCCAGCGCCTTGAGGCCCTGGTCAACGGGGCCCTGGTCGGCACGGCTCTGGCCGGCGGGGCCCTGGTCGGCGCCGCCCGCCTCGCCGCCGGTGTCCACGGCGACGATCGGCGTGCCGACGTCGACCGTGCGGCCCTCCTCGACCAGCACGCCCGCGACCACGCCGTCCCAGGGGATCGGCAGCTCGACGATGGACTTGGCGGTCTCGATCTCCACCACGATCTGGTTGACCTTGACCTCGTCGCCCGGCCGCACATGCCAGCGGACGATCTCGGCCTCGGTCAGCCCCTCCCCGACGTCGGGAAGCTTGAACTCGCGTCGCATGGAAGCGCGTCCCCCTTTCAGAACCCGAAGGCGCGGTCGACGGCGTGCAGCACCCGGTCCAGGTCGGGCAGGTAGTGCTCTTCGAGCTTCGACGGCGGGTAGGGGGTGGAGAAGCCGCCGACCCGCAGGACGGGCGACTCCAGGTGGTAGAAGCACTGCTCGGTGATCCGGGCCGCCAGCTCGGCGCCGAAGCCGCTGTAGACGGGCGCCTCGTGGACCACGACCACCCGGCCGGTGCGGCGGACGGACTCCATGACCAGCGGCTCGTCCAGCGGATTGAGCGAGCGCAGGTCGATCACCTCCAGCGAGCGGCCGTCGTCCTCGGCGGCCGCGGCGGCCTCCAGGCAGGTCTTGACCATCGGGCCGTAGGCCAGCAGCGTGACGTCGGAGCCGGGCCGTACGACCGTGGCCTTGTCGAACGGCGTCCACCAGTCGGTCGAGGCCGTGTCGATGTCGGCCTTCTCCCAGTAGCGGCGCTTGGGCTCGAAGAAGATGACCGGGTCGTCGCTCCGGATGGCCTGCTGGATCATGGTGTAGGCGTCGGCCGGGTTGGAGCAGGCCACCACGCGCAGGCCGGCCGTGTGCGCGAAGTACGCCTCGGGCGACTCGCTGTGGTGCTCGACCGCGCCGATGCCGCCGCCGCACGGGATGCGCACGACGACGGGCAGCTTGATCGCGCCGAGCGAGCGCATCGGCATCTTGGCGAGCTGCGTGATGATCTGGTCGGCCGCCGGGAACACGAACCCGTCGAACTGGATCTCGCACACCGGCCGGTAGCCGCGCAGCGCCAGGCCGATCGCGGTGCCGATGATGCCGGACTCGGCGAGCGGCGTGTCGATGACCCGGTCTTCGCCGAAGTCCTTCTGCAGACCGTCGGTGACGCGGAACACGCCGCCGAGCTTGCCGACGTCCTCGCCCATGATGAGGACCTTGGGGTCGTCCTCCATGGCGCGGCGCATGCCCTCGTTAAGCGCCTTGGACAGGCTCAACACCGTCATTTCTCGAAGCCCTCCAAGTAGGCGGCGAACTGAGCGCGCTCTCCGTCGATGAGCGCGTGGGGCTCGCGATAGACGTGGTCGAAGATATCGAGCGGCTCGGGGTCGGGCATCGCCAGGCACCGCCTGCGCAGGTCGGCGCCGAGCTGGTCGGCCTCGGCGGTCACGGCGTCGAAGAAGCCCTGGTCGGCCAGCTCGTTGCGGAACAGGTACGACTTGACCCGCTCGATCGGGTCCTTCAGCTTCCACGCCTCCAGCTCGCTGGCCACCCGGTAGCGGGTCGGGTCGTCGGTCGTGGTGTGGGCGCCCATCCGGTACGTGAACGCCTCGATCAGCGTCGGCCCCTGGCCCGTACGGGCGGCTTCGAGCGCCTTCCTGGTCACCGCGAGGCAGGCGAACACGTCGTTGCCGTCGACCCTGATGCCCGGGAAGCCGAAGCCCGAGGCCCGGCGGTAGAGGGGGATGCGGCTCTGCTTCTCCAGCGGCTCGGAGATGGCCCACTGGTTGTTCTGGCAGAAGAAGACGACGGGCGCGTTGAACACGCTGGCCCAGATGAACGACTCGTTGACGTCGCCCTGGCTGGTGGCGCCGTCGCCGAAGTAGACGATCGTGGCGGCGGAGGCGTCGTCGCGCTGGATGCCCATGGCGTAGCCGACCGCGTGCAGGGTCTGGCTGCCGATCACGATCGTGTACAGGTGGAAGTTGTGCTCCTCGGGGTCCCAGCCCCCGTGGTTGACGCCCCTGAACAGGCCGAGCAGCTTCACCGGGTCGACGTCGCGGCACCAGGCGACGCCGTGCTCGCGGTAGGTGGGGAAGGCCATGTCGGAGTCGGTGAGCGCGCGGCCCGAGCCGATCTGGGCGGCCTCCTGGCCGAGCAGCGAGGCCCAGATGCCCAGCTCGCCCTGACGTTGCAGCGCCACGGCCTCCAGGTCGATGCGCCGGACGAGCACCAGGTCGCGGTAGAGCGACCTGACCTCTTCGGGCGTCAGGTCTATGTCGTAGTCGGGATGCTCGACCCTCACTCCTTCGGGGGTGAGCAACTGCACGAGCTCAGGGGGTGCTTCGGCACCACGAGAGGCGTCGACTGTCACGTGCCGCTCCTGTGCGATCGGGGCCGGTGTCGATGGGGTCGCCACCTGAGGCCAGCCGTGTGTGCGTGCGAACCATGTGGTGGTGGTTCATACGCGTTTGGGGACATCGTGGCAGACGTCACAGCACTCCGCGCAAGCCCCATGTCCTCCCCGTTCCCGTTGTGTTGACGGCCATGCGCGCCGGTAGGCTTGCTTTCCCAAGCACCCACTCCACCCAGGAGGAACGTAGTGGCGCGCGTCATCGTCGACGTCATGCTCAAGCCCGAGATCCTCGACCCGCAGGGCCAGGCCATCGCCAGGGCGCTGCCCAGGCTCGGTTTCTCCGGCGTCTCGGCGGTCCGTCAGGGCAAGCGGTTCGAGGTCGAGCTGGAGGGCCCGGCCGACGAGGCGGCCCTCGACGAGGTACGGAAGATGGCCGAGACACTCCTGGCCAACACCGTGATCGAGGACTACAGCGTCCGGGTTGAGGGGTAGAAGGCACATTTGATGCCTGGTTTTACCCCTGGTGAGTTAAAGTCGCGTTCGGGCATGCCACAATGCCACGGGCGTGCCAACACTAAATAACAACAACGTGATTTTGCGGTTAGCCCCGATTTCACAGGGAAACCTACTCCAGGTGACATTCCGGAGCCCGGAGGAGTCCGGTGGATATTGAGTTCTCGTTGGCGCTGCCTCGGGATGCGATCGGCATACCGATGGTCAGGCGAGTGCTTGGCGACGCGATGCGGTCACTCAACGTGAGTGAGACCTGCATCGCCGACATGCTGCTCGCCGTCTCCGAGGCGTGCTCCAACGCGGTGCGACACGGCGGCCCCGCCAACCGTTACGAGGTCTCGGCGTCGATCGGCTACGGCCGCTGCGACGTGCGCGTCGCCGACAACGGCGACGGCCTCCCGTCGATGCCGCTGCACTTCCCTCCGCCGGACACCGAGAACGGCCGCGGCCTGCTCATCATGCGGTCCGTGGTGGACGAGATCTCCTTCGGCACCACGCCCGGCCGCGGCACGACGGTCCACCTGCGCAAGACGCTCGCCTGGGACGACGAGGCCGAGGGCGCCCGTCACCGCGAGCTGGCCGCCGTCTGACCGCCGTCCGACCCGCTGCCCGGAACACAGCCGCGCACCCGATAATCTGAGTACACCGCCGTAGACCGCCGTCCGCCCCCAAAGAGACGGTGGCACGCGCGTGCGCATTCCTCGGAGGGGACGACTGTCATGAGCGCTGCCCGTGTGGGCGTAGTCACGTTTCCAGGAACTCTCGACGACCAGGACGCCGCCAGAGCCGTGCGCCTCGTGGGCGCGCAGGCGGTCCCGCTGTGGCACGCCGACCACGACCTGAAGGGAGTCGACGCCGTCTTCCTGCCCGGCGGCTTCTCCTACGGCGACTACCTGCGGTGCGGCGCGATCTCCAAGTTCGCCCCGCTGATGGACGAGCTCGTCCCGGCCGCCAAGGCCGGTCTGCCGGTCATCGGCACCTGCAACGGCTTCCAGATCCTCTGCGAGGCCCACCTGCTGCCCGGCGCGCTCACCCGCAACGCCTCGCTCCACTACGTCTGCCGCGACCAGCGGCTCACGGTGGAGCAGACCGCCACCGCCTGGACCGGCTCCTTCGAGCGCGGCCAGGAGATCGTGCTGCCGGTCAAGCACGGCGAGGGCCGTTACGTCGCCTCGGAGGAGACGCTGGCCGAGCTGGAGTCCGGCGGCCACGTCGTCGTGCGTTACGCCGGGGGCAACCCCAACGGCTCGCTCAACGACATCGCCGGCATCCGCAACGAGGCGGGCAACGTGGTCGGCCTCATGCCGCACCCCGAGCACGCCGTGGAGGAGCTGGTCGGAGCGCCGAGCACCGACGGGCTCGGCTTCTTCACGTCCATCCTGAAGAATCTGGTGAACGCATGAGCACCGACAACGTCAAGCGGGCCGCCGAGACCCCCGACGAGCCGATGCCCTTCGCCGAGCTGGGGATGAAGCAGGACGAGTACGACCGGGTCAAGCAGATCCTGGGTCGCCGTCCCACCGGCTCCGAGCTGGCCATCTACAGCGTCATGTGGTCCGAGCACTGCTCGTACAAGTCGTCCAAGGTGCATCTGCGGCAGTTCGCCACCAAGGCGCCCAAGTCCGAGGCGCTGCTCGTGGGCATGGGCGAGAACGCGGGCGTCGTCGACATCGGCGACGGCTGGGCGGCCACGTTCAAGATCGAGTCGCACAACCACCCGTCCTACGTCGAGCCGCACCAGGGCGCGGCCACCGGCGTCGGCGGGATCGTGCGCGACATCATGTCGATGGGCGCCCGCCCGATCGCCGTCATGGACGCGCTGCGCTTCGGCGGCGCCGACGCCGTGGACACCCGGCGGGTGCTGCCCGGCGTGGTCGAGGGCATCAGCCACTACGGCAACTGCCTGGGCCTGCCCAACATCGGCGGCGAGGTCGTCTTCGACCCCTGCTACATCGGCAACCCCCTGGTCAACGCGCTGTGCGTCGGCCTGCTGCGCAAAGACCAGATCAAGCTGGCCACCGCGCCGGGGCCGGGCAACCAGGTCGTGCTGTTCGGCGCGTCCACGGGTCCCGACGGCATCGGCGGCGCGTCCGTGCTGGCCTCGGCGACGTTCGAGGACGAGTCGCAGGCCAAGCGGCCCGCCGTGCAGGTGGGCGACCCGTTCATGGAGAAGCTGCTCATCGAGTGCTGCCTGGAGCTCTACGCGGCCGACGTGGTCGTCGGCATCCAGGACCTCGGCGCGGCCGGCGTCTCCTGCGCCACGACCGAGCTGGCCGCCAAGGGCACCGGCGGCATGAAGGTCGACCTCAACCTGGTCCCGCTCCGCGACTCCTCGCTCAAGCCCGAGGAGATCCTGATGAGCGAGTCCCAGGAGCGGATGATGGCCGTGGTCCGGCCCGACGACATCCCCGCGTTCATGGCGATCTGCGCCAAGTGGGACGTCCCGGCCACCGTCATCGGCGAGGTCACCGACACCGGCCGCCTGGTCATGACCTGGGACGGCGAGGTCATCGTGGACATCCCGCCGGGCACCGCCGCCGACGAGGGCCCGGTCTACGAGCGTCCCTACCACGAGCCGGCCGGGCAGGCCGCGCTCAACGCCGACACCCCCGACCGGCTGGCGCGCCCCGACGACCTGCGGGCCACCCTGCTGCAGCTCCTCGGCTCGCCCAACCTGGCCTCCAAGGAGTGGGTGACCTCCCAGTACGACCGCTACGTCCGCTCCAACACCGTGCTGGCCCAGCCCGCCGACGCCGGGATGCTGCGCATCTCCGAGGTCATCGCCGGAGCCGAGCCGACGACGCGGGGCATCGCGCTGTCCACCGACGGCAACGGCCGTTACGCCAAGCTCGACCCCTACGCGGGGGCGCAGCTGGCGCTGGCCGAGGCGTACCGGAACGTGGCCGTGACCGGCGCCAAGCCGCTGGCCGTCACCAACTGCCTCAACTTCGGCTCGCCGGAGGACCCCGAGGTGATGTGGCAGTTCGCCGAGGCCGTACGCGGGCTCGCCGACGCCTGCCGCACCCTCGGCGTGCCGGTGACCGGCGGGAACGTCTCCTTCTACAACCAGACGGGCTCGACGGCCATCAACCCCACCCCGGTCGTGGGCGTGCTCGGCGTCATCGACGACGTGGCCAAGCGGGTGCCGTCCGGGTTCACCGCCGAGGGGCTGCGGGTGGTGCTGCTCGGCGACACCGCCGAGGAGTTCGGCGGCTCGGAATGGGCGCACGTGGCCCACCGCCACCTGGGCGGCCTGCCGCCGCACGCCGACCTGGAGGCCGAGCAGGCGCTGGCGACCGTGCTGGTCGAGGCCGCTGCCCGCGGGCTGCTGGAGGGGTCACACGACCTGTCCGACGGCGGGCTGGCCGTGGCGCTGGCCGAGTCGTGCCTGGCCCGCGGCATCGGGGCCACGGTGGCGCTGAGCGGCGAGCCGTTCACCGACCTGTTCAGCGAGTCGGCGGCGCGGGCCCTGGTCGCGGTGCGGCCGGAGGCGTTCGAGGAGTTCGCGGCGCTGTGCGGGCGGCACGAGGTGCCGTGCTACGGGCTCGGGGTCACCGGCGGGGCGTCGCTGGTGGTCGAGGGCGTGTTCGAGGTGGGGGTCGAGGAGATCCGCGAGACCCACTCGGCGACGCTGCCGGCGCTGTTCGGCTGACGTTCAACGAAAAGGGCCGGTGCGGGGTGATCCCCCGAACCGGCCCTTTCCGCTTTGTCAGACCTTCTTGATGCAGATGACGTACACCTTGCCGGAGACGCTGGTGCCGTTGCCGCCACCGTGGCTCTGGGTGCTCTGGGTGGTCTGCGTGTCGGCGGTGAGGTTGTTGCCGCCGCCGTTGTCGTCCTTGGCGACGGTCACCGTCCAGCCGCCGGCGCCGGGGTAGCTGCCCAGGACTTCGGCGTTCTTCAGGGTGCCGAAGGAGAAGCCGCCGCCGGTGGGGGTGCCGCCGTTGTTGCAGGTTGCGGTCTCCGAGCCGAGGCCGGTGATGGACACGCTGTTGGTGTAGGTGGTGTAGGCGGCGCCGGCGCCGTCCTTGCCGGGCTCACCCTTGGGGCCCTGCGGGCCTTGGGGGCCCGCCGGGCCGCGCTCGCCGTCCTTGCCGTCCTTGCCGTCCTGGCCGTTCTTGCCGGGGAGGCCCTGCTTGCCGTCGTCGCCCTTGGGGCCCTGGGGGCCCGCCGGGCCGCGCTCGCCGTCCTTGCCGTCCTGGCCGTTCTTGCCAGGCAGGCCGTCCTTGCCGTCCTTGCCGGGGAGGCCGGGCTTGCCCTGGGGGCCCACCGGACCCGTCTCGCCCTGCGGGCCCTGCTTGCCCTGGGGGCCCTGGTCGCCCTTGGGGCCGGACGTGCCGCCGTTCAGCTGCGTCGTGCTGCCGCCGATCACGATGCGCTCTTCGGTCTTGCGGCACGGCGTGGTCGGGTTGACGATGCGGACGTACCGCGTCTTCTTGTGCACGCAGGCGTACACCTCGCTCGCCGCCGACGAGGCGGTGGCCACGCCACCGACGGCGAGGAGCGAGGCGGCGAGCGCTCCGACAGTGGCGAGGGTGAGCGTACGCCCACCGCGAACGTTGATAGCCACGGCTTTCCTTCCAGGAAACAAGTGATGCTCATGTGGTGCATGAGATTCACGTTTCGACCGTTCCAAAGGTTGGCAGAAACTACATAACGTATTTGTCACGAAACGGAGGGTTACTGACCGGATTGACCGACTGTCGCCGTCGTAGTGGGTAAAAGGACGCATTGGCGGCGGCGATCCCGCGTGCATAATCGGGTCTGTGCCCAGCACCTACCTGCCGCCGGCCACGCAGCCCGTCCGAGGCGTGGTCTGGGTCATCCACCTCGCCCTTCCCCTGCTGGGGCTCTGGTTGCTGCTCGCCCAGCCCCACCTCAACGTCGTCTGGCAGCACAACGCGAGCCACTTCTGGATGATCCTCGCGGTGGCCGGGATCAACGTGGCGCTCGGCGGGCTGATCACCGAGGCCGCGCGCCGCCGTCAGGACGCCCGGCTGTTCCTGGTCTCCATGGTGTTCCTCAGCAGCGCGGGCTTCTTCCTCCTGCACGGCCTGGCCACGCCGGGGATCATCCTGCCGACCGGCTCGCTGGGCTTCGACCTGGGGCAGCAGGTGGGGCTCACGATCGCCTCGATGTTCGCGTTCGCCTCGGCCCTGCCGCTGGGCGAGCGGGCGGCCAGGAGCGTGCTCGCGGGGCAGCACTTCGTCCGGGCGGTGTTGTTCGGGTTCATGCTGCTGTGGGCGCTGGTCTCCCTGGTGCCCGAGCTGACCGAGCTCAGTCAGCCGCCGCCGGTCGCGCCGGTGAGCTGGCTGGGCGCGGCCTCGATCCCCGGCGTCCTGCTGTACGGCGCGGCCGGCGTGCTGATGTTCCTGCTCCACCGCCGCCGCCCCTCGGCCATGCTGGTCAGCCTGATCACCGCGTACGCGCTGCTGGCCGAGGCGATGGTCGCCGGGATGTCGCAGCTCAACTGGCACCTGACGTGGTGGGAGTGGCACGCGCTGCTCACCCTCGCCTTCGTGTTCGTGGCCTACAGCGCCTACCTGCAGTTCCGGCGCGAGGGGTCGAGCGCGGGGCTGTTCGACTCGGTGACGCTGGCGGCGACCGTCGCCCGTCTCCAGCAGGACTACGACCAGGCCCTGGAGGAGCTGGTCGAGCACGTACGCCGCGGCGAGCCGCTGGCCGCGGCCCGGTTGTCGGGCAAGTTCCGGCTGAACGAGAGCCAGGCCGCCGTGCTCGACCGGGCCGGGACGGCGCTGGCCCACGAGCGGGAGCTGTCGGAGCGGCTGGCCGCGCTGGTGGCGGTGAGTGCGCAGACCCGCGTGGGCCTGCCGGAGGGCGAGCTGCTGACCACCGCGCTCGACCGGGTCAGGCAGGCGTACGGAGACGTCAAGATCGCACTGGTGTCGGAGGGGAAGACCCAGATCGGCTCGCGCGCGTACGAGTTCGAGGGCGACGGCCCGATCCGCCGCGACCACCGGCTGGCCTACCCGCTCACGGTCAGGGGCCACCTGGCCGGCGTGCTGGAGGTGCCGGTGGGCCGCGGCGGCCACGACGAGGCGCTGGCCGCCACGCTCGCCGGCCAGTTGTCCATCTCGCTGGAGAACGCCCGCCTCTACCAGGAGCTGGACACCCTCTTCCGCCAGTACATGTCGCCCGACGTGGCCAACGCCCTGCTCGCCGACCCGGCGCGGGCGGCGCTCGGCGGCGAGCTGCGGGAGCTGACCGCGCTCTTCGCCGACCTCAAGGGGTTCACCACCTTCTCCGAGCAGGTCGCGCCCGGCGAGATCGTCGAGATGCTCAACCGGTACCACACGGCCGCCGTCCCGTGCGTGCTGAACAACGGCGGCACGATCGTGCAGTTCGTCGGAGACGCGATGCTGGCCCTGTTCAACGCGCCCGCCCCGCAGGCCGGTCACGCCAGGGCGGCCTGCCGGGCCGCGCTGGAGATGCAGCGGGCCGCCGCCGAGGTGGCCGAGGAGATGGCCTGGAAACGCGTCGGCGAGGTGGAGTGGCCGACCTTCCGGGTGGGCGTCAACACCGGCCCCGCGCTGGTCGGCAACATCGGCAGCCCCGAGTTACGCGGCTTCAACGCGATGGGCGACTGCGTCAACGTGGCCGCCAGGCTCCAGGCCCTGGCCGAGCCGGGGACGGTGGTGATCGGCGAGACGACCCTCAGGCAGCTCGGCCGCGACGCCTCGGTGAACGCCCTCGGACGGCTCAGCCTGAAGGGCAGGGAAGAACTCGTGGCCGCGTACGTTCTGACTGGAATGCCATAGAACGGCAATAGCCGTACGTACATAATCGGCGCATGGATCCAGAGCCCGGCGAGTTCCTTTCCCTGCTCACCGCCGAGGAGGTCGAGGCGCTGCGAGCCGCCGGGCGCCCGCGCCGATGGGACCGCGGCACGACGGTGATCACCGAGGGCGACGCGGCCGACTGGGTGCTCGTGCTGACGCAGGGCCGGGTCAAGGTGTCCTCGCACACGAGCAGCGGCACCGAGGTGGTCCTCGCGGTACGCGGCCCGGGGGCGCTGCTGGGCGACATGTCGGCCGTGGACGGTTTGCCGCGTTCGACCACCGTGACCGCGCTGGAGCCCATCGAGGGCATCGTGGTCCGCGACTTCAGCGGTTTCCTGGCCGCGCACGGCCGCATCGCCGTCCTGCTCCTGCAACTGGTCGTCGGCCGGCTGCGCGACGCCGACCGCAAGCGCATCGAGTACGGCGCGTTCGACACCACCGGCCGGGTGGCGACCCGGCTGCTCGAACTGGCCGACCGGTACGGCGAGCCCACCAGCACCGGCGTGCGCGTGGCCCTGCCGCTCAGCCAGGACGAGCTGGCCGGCTGGACGGGCTCCTCGCGGGAGGCGGTCAGCAAGGCGCTGCGGACCCTGCGCGACCGCGGGCTCATCGAGACCGGCCGGCGGCGGGTGGTCATCCACGACGTCGAGGGGTTACGCAGGCGAGCCAGGTGACCCCTGGTACAAAACGGACGTACGACGTACGTCATAGTGGGAGGCATGGTCGCGGTCACCCCCGAAGCCGGCACCCGCATGCGCTACGCCTGGCGCGTGTGCTCGGTCACCAGCCTGGGCCTCGTCCTCATCGGCATCGCCGGCAGCACGCTCAACGTCGCGCTGCCGACCGTCGTGCGGCACTTCCACGCCGACGCGACGCAGTCGGGATGGATCCTGCTGGCGTTCCTGCTGGTCAACACCGCGAGCCTGGTGTTCTTCGGGCGGGTCGCCGACCTGCTCGGCCGGCGCGAGGTGTACCTGGCGGGCTTCGCCCTGTTCACCGTGGCCTCGCTGCTGGCCGGGCTGTCGCCGGACGTCTGGTTCCTGGTCGGCATGCGCGTGCTCCAGGCGATCGGCTCGGCCATGATCCTGGCCAACGGCACGGTGATCATCACCGACGCGTTCCCGCCCGAACGGCTCAGCCAGGGCATGGGCGTCTACATCGGCACGCTGTCGGTGGCCCAGCTCGCCGGTCCGACGCTCGGCGGCCTGATCGCCGAGACCGCCGGCTGGCAGTGGATCTTCTGGGTGAACGTGCCCGCCGGGCTGATCGCGCTCGGCTGGGGCGCGGTGATCTTACGCAAGATGCCGAAGAGGCCCAGGCAGCCGGTGGACGCGCTCGGCAACGTGCTGGTGTTCGCCGCGCTGTCGGCCGTGCTGCTGGCGGTCAACGAGGCCGGGTCGGGCGGCCTGACCAGCCCGGTCGTCCTGACGGGGGCGGCGCTGTTCGTGCTGCTGGTGCCGCTGATCGTGCTGGCCGAGCGGCGCTCGACCAACCCGGTGCTGGACCTGCGGCTGTTCGGCGGCCGGCTGCTGGCCTACGCCAACCTGGCCTCCTTCTGCAACGCGCTCGCGCGTTCCGCGCTGATCCTGGTGGTCGCGCTCTACTTCCAGGCGGCGCGCGGGCTCGACGCGTTCTCGGCCGGGCTGAGCGTGCTGCCGGTGCCGGTGGGCATCGGGCTGGCCTCGCCGATCGCGGGGCTGCTCGGGCCGCGGGTCTCGCCGTACGGGCTGTCGATCGGCGGCGCGGCGATGAGCGCGCTGGGGCTCGGCGCGCTCATGCTGACGGCCGACCCGGCGACGCCGTACTGGGTGACGGGGATCGCCCTGTTCGTGGCCGGCTGCGGCAGCGGGACGTTCCTGACCGGCAACACCACCCAGGTCATGGCCGCCCTGCCGAGCGGCAGCCTGGGCGTGGTCAACGGCTTCCGGGTCATGATCATGAACGTCGGCATCGTGATCAGCGTGGGCCTGTCGCTCAGCGTCGTGACCAGCTCCGTGGGCCCGGCGCTGCGCGCCCAGGTGTACGCGGGCACGCTGTCCACGCTCTCCCCGGTGGCCGTCGGGCAGCTCATGGACGGCTTCCAGCGGGCGTACGCGGTGCTGTTCGCCGTGGCGCTGGCCGGCGCGGTGCTGGCCGCGCTCGCCCGGTCTCAGAGGGCTCCGGCGAGCCTCGACTCCACGTCTCGGTAGCGCGAGACCGGGATGAGGTGCACGCCGTCGAACGCGCCCGAGTCGCGCAGCGCGAACACCTGCTCGCAGGCCGCCTCGACGCCCGCCATGCGGTCGGCGGCCACCCGCTCGACCAGCTCGCCGGGCAGGGCGATGTCGGGGATGGCGGCGGCCAGCGTACGGGCGTGGCGCTCGCTGGCCAGCACCATGACGCCCGCGTAGACCGGCACGTCGACCTGGTTGGCCTCGCGCCACCGGACCTGCGCCTCGACCGAGAAGCTGACCTGGGCGAACAGGAAGTCGGCCGCGCGCTTCCAGGCGGGCAGCGGGCGCAGCCCGGCTGCCGCGCCGACCCGGAAGGCCGGCGAGAAGCCCCTGGCCTCCTCGATCATCGAGCGGACCGTCAGGTCGCTGGTCCGGCTGCCGCTGGCGGGCTTGTCGCCGTGGACGAACAGGAACTGGTCGACGCCGTACGCCGCGGCCGTCAGCAGGTCGCGGTGGAAGCCGAGCAGGTTGCGGTCGCGGGAGTTGAGACAGGCGATGCTGCGCCCGCCCATCGCCTCGACCTCGTGGGCCACGGCCACGCTGGACACGGTGGCCCGGCCGATGTGGTTGTCGGGGATCAGGAAGGAATGGGCGACCTGGCTGAGCGTGCCGATCTGGTGGCGTACGCGCTTCAGATCGGGCTTGGTGGGCGGTTCGATCTCGCAGACCAGCTCGAAGGGCATGATCCCGACCCTAACGCTCGGCGGCCAGCGCCTCGATGCCGCGCAGCACGAGATCGACGCCGAAGGAGTCGTAGAAGGCCGGGTCGGCGCCCGCGACCAGCGGTGAGGCCATCTCGACCAGGTACGGGTACCTCTCGGGCGGCAGCGACTGGAGGCCGGCCCGCTTGACCCTGACCATCTCGGCGATCTCCTCGCCGGTCCGGCCGGCCTTGAGGTGCACGGGCGCGTCGGCGATCGACAGGGCGCTCTGCAGCAGGTACTTGGTGATCAGGCAGCTCTCCTCCACGTCGAACCCGGCCGTACGGGCCAGGCCCAGCGCCTTGTCCCAGACGACCAGGAAGTTGGGGACGGAGATCGGGTCGATCTGCTCGATGACGTTCTTGGCGCAGGGATGGGTGCGCAGAGTCCTGATGAGCCCGTGGGTCAGGTCGCGGAGCTGCTCCTGCCAGGGCCGCTCGTCGGCCGGCTGCGGCACGAAGCCGCCGACCAGGTGGTCGGCCATGCCGACCAGGAGCTGGTCCTTGTTCTTGTAGTGCCAGTAGAGGGCCATCGGCGTCACGCCCAGGTCGGTCGCCAGGCGGCGGATCGTCACGGCGTCGAGCCCTTCGGTGTCGCCGATCTCCAGCGCCCGCTCGGCGATGGTCCGCGCGTCCAGTTTTCCCATCACGGTTGACAACTATACGCCGTACAAGTTGAACTGTACGACGTACAAGTACGGCGTATAGGAGGTTGGCGACATGCGATGGTGGGCGCTGGGTGCCGTGACATTGGGCACCTTCATGACCTATCTCGACAACAACGTGGGGAACGTCGCATTGCCGACGATCCAGCGGGAGCTCGGGCTGACGATCTCCGGGCTGGAGTGGATCGTGAGCTCGTACATCCTGGTCTTCGCCGGGCTCATGCTGGTCGGCGGCCGGCTCGCGGACCTGTTCGGGGCCCGCGTGGTGTTCCTGGCCGGGCTCTCCGTCTTCACCGCGGCCTCGCTGGGCGCCGGGCTGGCCACCTCGGGCGGCGCGCTGATCGCGGCGCGGGCCGTCCAGGGCGTGGGGGCGGCGCTGCTCACGCCCACGTCGCTCACCCTGATCAGCCAGATCTTCCCCGAGCCCGGCGAGCGCGGCAGGGCCGTGGGCATCTGGAGCGCGTCCGGGGCGCTGTCCATGGCGCTCGGCCCGGCGGCCGGCGGTTTCATCAGCGAGCACCTGCACTGGGGCTGGATCTACCTGATCAACGTGCCGATCGGGATCGCCACCCTCGGCCTGGCCCTGTGGGCGGTCCGGCCCGACTTCACCCGCCGCCGGCACCGGCTCGACCTGCCCGGCCTGGCCACCTCGGCGCTCGCGCTGGTCTCCCTGACCTACGCGCTCATCGAGGGCGACCGCGCCGGATGGACGTCGGCCGAGATCCTGGCCGCGTTCGGGCTCGCGGCGGCTGCGGCCGTGGCGTTCGCGCTGGTCGAGACGCGGTCCGAGCGCCCGATGATCGACCTGTCGCTCTTCCGCTCGCGGGTGTTCACCGGCGGCGCGCTGACCATGGGCATCTGGTCGTTCGGCGTGTTCGGCATCTACTTCTTCAGCGCCCTGTGGCTGCAGAACGTGCTCGGCTTCTCCCCCACGCAGGCCGGCCTGGCGTTCGTGCCGATGGCCCTGGTCATGGCGGTCGTCGCCATCACCTCGCAGCGGATCTCCGCGCGGCTCGGCACCGGCCGCACGGTGGCGCTGGGCATGGCGCTCATGGGCGCGGCGATCTACCTGATCTCCGGCGTCGGGGCCGACGGCGACTACGCCGACGTCGCCCCCTGGTTCCTGCTCTACGGCCTCGGCGGCGGCCTGCTGGTGCCGCTGACCTCGGCGATCCTCGGCGGCCTGCCCAAGGACAGGGCGGGCGTGGCCTCAGGCGTGCTGAACGTCTCGCGCGAGGTGTTCGGCCTGCTCGGCATCACCGTGCTGGGCGCGATCCTCAGCTCCCGCCAGAGCGGGAGCGACCGGCCCCCGCTGGCCGCCTTCCTCGACGCCTACCAGTTCACGCTGGTCATCGCGGCGGTGATCGTGCTGGCCGCCGTCCCGCTCGGCCTCTACGCGCTGCGCCCGTCCCGCCGCCCGCCGGTGCCGGACGAGCCTCAGGCCACCGCCCCGGCGACCGTCGGCTCGTCGAACTGAGTGCGGTACAGCTCCTCGTAGCGGCCGCCCATGGCCAGCAGTTCGGCGTGCGTGCCCCGCTCGGCCACGCGGCCGTCCTCGATCACCAGGATCTGGTCGGCCGCCCGCACGGTCGACAGCCGGTGCGCGATCACCACGGCGGTCCGGCCCGCCAGCGCCTCCCCCAGGGCCTCCTGCACGGCCGCCTCGGAGGTGGAGTCGAGCGCGGCGGTGGCCTCGTCCAGGATCACCACGCGCGGCCTGGCCAGCAGGAGCCGGGCGATCGTGAGCCGCTGACGCTCGCCGCCGGACAGCCGGTAGCCGCGCTCGCCGACCACGGTGTCCAGGCCGTCGGGCAGCGACTCGATCAGCGTCCGCAGCCGGGCCCTGGACAGGGCGTCCCAGATCTCCTCCTCGCTCGCCGCCGGCCTGGCCAGCAGCAGGTTCTCCCTGATCGTGTCGTGGAAGAGGTGGCCGTCCTGGGTGACCATGCCGAGGGTGTCGCGGATGGCGTCGAAGGTCAGGTCCCGTACGTCCACGCCGCCGAGGCGGACCGCGCCGGAGTCGACGTCGTACAGCCTGGGCAGCAACTGGGCGATCGTGGACTTGCCGGCCCCCGACGAGCCCACCAGCGCCACCATCTGGCCCGGCAGGGCCGTGAACGAGATGCCGTGCAGCACCTCCTCGCCGCCCCGCGAGTCCAGCGTGGCGACCTCCTCCAGCGAGGCCAGGGACACCTTGTCGGCGGCGGGGTAGGCGAAGCGCACGTCGTCGAACTCGACCGCGACCGGGCCCTCGGGGACGTCGCGGGCGTCCGCGCGCTCCTGGATCAGCGGCTTGAGATCGAGCACCTCGAAGACGCGCTCGAAGCTGACCAGGGCGCTCATCACGTCCACCCGGGCGCTGGCCAGGGCGGTGAGGGGCGCGTAGAGGCGGGTCAGCAGCAGGGCCAGCGACACCACTGCGCCGGGTTCGAGCTGGTCGCGCAGGGCGTAGAAGCCGCCGAGGCCGTAGACGAGGGCCAGCGCGAGCGCCGAGACCAGGGTCAGGGCCGTGACGAACACCGACTGGTTCATGGCCGAGCGCACGCCGATGTCGCGCACCCGCCGCGCCCGCGCGGCGAACTCGGCCGACTCGCGCGCCGGACGGCCGAACAGCTTCACCAGGGTCGCGCCCGGCGCGGAGAACCGCTCGGTCATCTGGGTGCCCATGGCGGCGTTGTGGTCGGCGGCCTCGCGCCGCAGCCGCGCGATCCGGACGCCCATCCGGCGCGCGGGCAGCACGAACACCGGCAGGAGCAGCAGCGCGAGCAGCGTGATCTGCCACGAGATGCCGATCATCACGGTGAGCGTCAGCACGAGCTGCACCAGGTTGCCGGCCACGCTGGACAAGGTGTCGGTGAAGGCCCGCTGCGCGCCGATCACGTCGTTGTTCAACCGGCTCACCAGCGCCCCGGTGCGCGTCCGCATGAAGAACGCGACCGGCATGCGCTGGACGTGGTCGAAGACCGCCGTGCGCAGGTCGAGGATCAGCCCTTCGCCGATGGTGGCCGACTGCCAGCGGTTCAGCAGGCCGAGCCCGGCCTCGGCGAGCGCCAGGCCCGCGATCAGCAGCGCGACCACGACCACCACGCCGAGCGGCTCACCGTTGAAGATCGCGTCGACCACCCGCCCCGCGAGCAGCGGCGACACCACGGCCAAACCCGCCAGCACCACGCTGAGCACCAGGAACAGCACGATCCTGCGGCGGTGGGGACGGGCGAACCTGCCGATACGCCGAAGCGTCGCCCTGTTCAGCGGGCGACGCTCCGGCCGGTTGTTCATCGAGTAAAGCTGATGCCAGGCGGTCACTTCCATGCTCATGCATGGGAGACTATTTCCTCAAGTTAACTTGAGGTCAACTGGTTTTACCGGGGATCAGCTGCCGATCTT
Organism: Nonomuraea sp. NPDC001684; assembly: GCF_053596515.1. Lineage (NCBI taxonomy): Bacteria > Bacillati > Actinomycetota > Actinomycetes > Streptosporangiales > Streptosporangiaceae > Nonomuraea > Nonomuraea sp. NPDC001684. Next base: position 25,635 of record NZ_JBSFGJ010000026.1, on the reverse strand, counting down.
CTTGCCACTGCCGTGCCAGACCACCGCCACCGACGGGCGCGGCTGGTCGCCGTCGGGCCAGCGGCTGGCCGGGTTCTCCGGGGTCGCGCCGTCGATCTCGCCCGGGTGCTGCACGGCCACGAACACGCTCTTCTGGTCCGCGGTGACCAGCGGGCCGCAGGTCTCGGCGCCGAGCGGGACCGTGAGGAACTGGCGCAGGTGGCCGCGGTCGGAGCCGCGCACCGGCATGACGAACAGGCCGTCGTTGCTGCCGAGCTGGTTGCCGTCGGTGGAGATCCACAGGTTGCCGTCGGCGTCGAACGTCACGTTGTCCGGGCACGAGATCGGCGAGACCTTGGTCTTGTCGAAGCCGGCGAAGTAGGTCGCGGGGTCGTTCGGGTCGCCGCAGACGAGCGGGAGCGACCAGGCGAAGGTGGTCTCGCCCGCGTCGTTGTTCCGCTCGGCCACCTCCAGGATGTGACCGTGCTTGTTGGACGGGCGCGGGTTGGCCTCGTCCACCTGGGCGGCGGTGCGGTTGGAGTTGTTGGTCAGGGCCACGTAGACGCCGCCGGTGACCGGGTTGCGCTCCATGTCCTCCGGACGGTCCATCTTGGTCGCGCCGACCTTGTCGGCCGCCGTACGGGTGTGGACCAGCACCTCGGCGGCGGTCATGCCGTCCACGTACGACTTGTCGCCCGACACCAGCGGGATCCACCGGCCCGAGCCGTCGAACAGCCCGTCGGAGGGCAGCTTGCCGGAGCCGTCGATCTCGGCGGCCGGGCTGTCGCCGGTGAACTTGGCGACGTACAGGGTGCCCTCGTCCAGCAGGGTGCGGTTGTGACGGTCGAAGCCCGGGATGTACCGGTCCTTGGAGACGAACTTGTAGATGTACTCGAAGCGCGAGTCGTCACCCATGTAGACGACCAGACGGCCGTCCGCGGCCAGGGTGGTGTTGGCGGCCTCGTGCTTGAACCTGCCGAGCGCGGTGCGCTTGATCGGCGTGGAGTCGGGGTCGAACGGGTCGATCTCCACGATCCACCCGAACCTGTTGGCCTCGTTCGGGTGCTTGGCCAGGTCGAAGCGCTCCTCGACCCGGTCGAAGCGGCGGCTGCTCGCCGGGGTGCCCGTCGTGATCGTGTAACGCGAGATGTACGGCCGCTGCGCCTCGGGGACCTTGTCGCCGTTGACGAAGTACTGGTCGAAGTTCTCCTCGGCGGTCAGGACCGTGCCCCACGGGGTGGAACCGCCCGAGCAGTTGTTCAGCATGCCGACCGGCGCCAGGCCCTTGGGGTCGGCGGCCGTCCTGAGCAGGGCGTGACCGGCGGCGGGGCCGGAGAAGCGCATCGGCGTCTGCGCGGTGACGCGCCGGTTGTAGCGGCGGCGGCCCTTGGTGGTGAGCTTCCACTCGCCGGTGCCGTGCGCCCGCTCGATCTCCACGACCGAGCCGCCGTGCGCGGCCAGCGCGATCCTGATCTGCTCCTCGGTGGCGGCCGCGCCGCCCGTGTACCCGCGGAACATCAGGTTCTCGTCGGTGTACTCGTGGTTCACCCACAGCAGGCCGCGGTTCTGACCCATCGGGAAGAACGTCACGTAGTCGCAGTTGTAGCCGAACTGCTTGTTCTGGGCGTCGGCCGTCTGGTTGTCGAAGTCGAAGGCCGGCGCGTCGTGCAGCACCGGGTCGCCCCAGCGCACGACCACGGAGGAGGTGTAGCCGTCGGGGATGCGCAGCGCGTCGTCCTTGTTCGGCGGCACCGGGGTGAAGGCGATCTCAACCGGGCCGCGCCCGCCCACCGCGACCGGCGCGGCGGCGGTCTCGGCCGCCGGCTCGTCGGCGAGCGCCGGGACCGCGCCCGCCACGCCCACGCCCGCCACCAGCGCGCCGAGCGCGCCCGCGCGCAGCACGCCGCGGCGCGTCAGCGCCTCCTTCACCACGTCGCCGAAGTAGGCGTTGCCCGTCGTGTTGGCCACGTCGTGCGCGCACGCGTTCCCGCAACGGAACTGACAGGTCAGAGCGGATCGGCCACCTTTGTGCGGGGTGGAAAGCAGCGGCAGCAGCCGCCCCGCCTCAGGGTTCGCCACAGGTCCTCCAGATATGTGCGCGGTTGTACGGCGGGGACGTTACGGTCGTCAACGAAACCCGGGGTGAACGACGACCTCCGCCCCGATGAACGCTTGCCGCGAGACAATGGACCCGTGCCACCACGCAAGATGGACCCGGAGAAGCTGCGCGCGGCCCTCGACGGCCAGCTCGTCGCCCTCGACGAGCCGCCCTACGACGGCCCCGCCTCGGCCCTGCCCGACGCCCTGGTCGCCGCGGTGCTGACCGCCTACGACCGCGGGCTCGCCCCCGAGCGCGACGCGGCCAGGCAGGCGGTGCGCCACCTGCTGGAGAAGCTGGCCGCCGCGGCTCCCGGCCGCACGGTCGAGGTGCGCGTGCCGCCCTACGCGGCCGTCCAGGCCGTCCCCGGCCCCCGCCACACCCGCGGCACGCCGCCGAACGTGGTGGAGACCGACGCCCGCACCTGGCTGGAGCTCGCGCTCGGCCGGCTGACCTGGGACGAGGCCATGGCCAGGGGCTCGGTCGCGGCGAGCGGCTCCCGCGCCGACCTGTCAGCCCACCTGCCGCTCTAGCGGCCCTTGCCCATCCAGGGGAACCTGCTCTCGAAGCACTGGTCGGCGAGCTGGCCGGGAAGCTGGCCGCACTCCTGGACCACCTTCCAGAACCAGATCGCGACGATCGCGAACAACACCAGCGACAACGCGCTGATCACGATCCCGGCGATGGCCCGGCCCCTGCCCACGCGCTTGGCGAGCGCCACACAGCCGAAGACGATCGACAGGATCGCGGTGAGCACGCCGGTGAAGCAGACGAACACCAGGAACGGGCTCGCCACGCCCAGCACCAGCGAGGCGGTGGCCAGGCCGCTGCCGGGCGGCGCGGTCGGCTGGGCGCCGTAGGGGCCGTACTGGCCGTAGGCGGGGGCTCCCGGCGGCGGGCCGTAACCGGGCGGGCCGCCATAGGGGCTGGAGGGGGTGGTGCCGGGAACGGACGCGTCCCGGCCCCCGGCCTCGTACGCCCCCGGAGCCCCCTCATAGGACCCTCCGGCCGCCGGCCCCCCATAGGCCCCCTCGCCGCCACCAGATCCCGGCCCTCCATAGGGCCCCTCCCTGCCGCCGGACGCAGTCGGCCCGCCATACGCTGTTGGCCCGCCATAGGGCCCCTCGCCGCCGCCGCCGGACGCCGTCGGCCCGCCATATGCTGTGGGCCCGCCGGATGCCGCGGGGCCGCCACCGCCGCCGGGCGCTGAGGGGCCGCCGTAGGCTCCCTCGCCCCCGTACGGGGCGCCAGGCCCTCCTGGGGGCACGCCCGCGCCTCCGGGTGTCGTCGGCACGCCTCCCACGCCCCCGGTAGCACCCGCGCCTACGGCGCCTCCGGGGCCTTCGATACCGCCTGAACCTTCAGCACCTCTTGCGCCTTCCGCACCTCGCGGACCTTCCGCACCAGCTCGGCCTTCGGCACCTAGCGGACCTTCCGCACCAGCTGCGCCTTCCACCCCTCCTGGAGCGGGGGCGCCGGCCGAGCCCGGCGTGCCCTCGCCCGCCGGGCTCCGGAAGTCCGGCGCTCCTGCGATGCGCCCGGCCCCCTCAGCGCCCTCCGCACCGCCCTCCGCGCCGCCCGGCCGCGCGCCCGGCTCCTCGGGGCCTCTGGCCGCGTGGGTGCCGGGGGGCGGGGGCTCGAAGGTGGGCACGTCGCCGTATTCGTACCGGGAGGGCGCGGGGCGACTCGGCTCCTCGTCCGGTTGCGTGCCCCAGCCGGGATAGGCCGGGGTGCCGCCGGGCACCGGATAGACCTGCGTCTCCTCGGCGTCCCCGCCGGACCACCGCGTCCTGGCGCCACCTGACGTGCCGCCCTCGGCCGGTCCCGGCGTCTCGGGCGAGGTGGGCAGGTCGGGATGGTCGGGACGGCCCCCGGGCCTGGGCTCGTGCGACGGCGGCACGTCAGGTGGCGGCGGTGGCACCACGGGCGGCACGGGCGCGATCGGCTCCTCGCCCTCCCGCTCCTCCTCGAACGGCCACTCATCCGCCCACCGCCCACCCCCGGGCTGCCCCCCAGCTCCTTCACCCTCGGACCGCCCACCCTCGTGCCGCCCGCCGCCCGACCGGCCTCCCTCTCCGGGACCGGCGCCTTCGCCGGATGCCGCACCCTGCGGAGCGTCCGCATGACCAGCGCCGCGCTCGTGACCAGGGGTGTGCTCGTGACCAGAGGCGTGCTCATGTCCAGGGGCGTGCTCATGTCCAGGGGCGTGCTCATGTCCAGGGGCGTGTTCGTGGTCGGGGGCGGTCCAGCCCTCCGGGGTGCCCGCGCCGCCGGTCGGCCCGGCGCCGGGCGGGCCGCCGACGGCCCACTCGCTCGGACGCCACTCGTTGCTCGTCGGCCCGCCCTCGTACGGCCCGATCTCCGGCGGCTCCTCCTCAGGCGCAGGCCGATCCTCCTCGGGCACCGGCCGGTCCTCCTCGGCCGTCCCCTCCCGCCACCATTCGGGCGTGTGCTGCGGCGGCGCGGATTCGGGCCGGCCCTCGCGGGGGTGGCCTTCGGGGTGCTGCGGGTCCTGCCCCTCGCGGGGTTCGTTGGGGTCCCCAGGTGTGGTCACGTCTGCGTCTCCCGACGGGTCTGCATGCCGGATACTTCACCTTTTCGCGGAGGGCATCGGCTAAAGCGCACGACACGGTAAGACGGGCGCCATCCTTGGGTCACCATGCGCCAAAGCGGCAGGCGGCGGGCAAGATGAGTGCATGCTGGACGAGACCCTGACGTACGCCCTGATCATGGTCATGAAGACCCACCGCAACCGGATGGCCGCCGCCCTGGCGCCACTGGGCCTGCACACGGGCCAGGAGCTGCTGCTCAACCAGCTGTGGCGCCAGGACGGCCTCACCCAGGGCGAGCTGATCGCCCGGCTGGGCGTGGAGCCGCCGACCGTCACCAAGACCCTCCAGCGCCTGGAACGCGCGGGCTTCGTCCACCGCTCCCCCGACCCCGACCGCCCGCGGGTGGGCCGCGTGCACCTGACGGAGGCGGGCAAGGCGCTGCGCGAGCCGGTCGAGGAGATCTGGGCCAGGACCGACGAAGAACTCCAGCACGGCCTGGACGACACCGAACGCGCCCTGCTGTCCCGCCTCGTCCGCGCCATCCCCCAGTAACCCTCTTCACCGAGAGCGAAACCCCCTTGCCTCCAGCGCCCAAAAGCGACTTAGCTGGCTAATTAGTCGGCTAATCAAGAGAGGCATCCCCATGCACGCGTTCATCACCGGCGGCTCCTCCGGCATCGGCGCCGCCACCGCGCTCGCCTACGCCAGGGCCGGCGCACGGGTCACGATCACCTACAACACCGGCCCCGGCCGCGCCGCCGAGGTCGTCAAGCGCATCGAGGAGTCGGGCGGCCAGGCGGCGGCCGTCCACCTGGACCTGGAGGACCACGCCACCATCGCGCCCGCCGCCGCCCAGGCGGGCCCGGTGGACGCCCTCGTGCTCAACGCCGTCCGCTGGGGCACGATCATGCCCAACAGCATGAGCTTCGAGGACGTGCCCGCCGCCGAATGGACGGCCGCCCTGCACGCGAACGTCGTCGGCAACGCCCTGCTCGTCCAGGCCCTCCTGCCCGGGATGCGGAGGAACGGCTTCGGCCGGATCGTCTTCGTCTCCTCGGGCGCCGCCGAGGAGGGCCAGCCGGGCCCCGGCCCGTACGGCACCGCCAAGATGGCCCTGCACGGCATGGCCCGCGCCCTGGCCTGGGAGGCCGGCAGGGACGGCGTGCTGGTCAACGTGGCCGTGGCCGGGCTCACGATCACCGAGGCCGAGCGCCCGGTCACCCAGGAGGTCCTCGACCGCGTCGCGGCCCGCACGCCGAGCCGCCGGCTCTCGACCGCCGACGACATGGCGGCGCTGATCCATTTCCTCGGATCGGCGGCGAACCGCAACGTCACCGGGGAGTTCGTCCGCGACGGATCCAACGCCGGCAGATCGTCCCACGTCGGCTGATGGAGCACCCGGGTGTGCGAGCACGGAAGCCCGCAACCTAAACTGAGGCATGTGCTGAAGGGCGACGGCCGGCTCGGCCATGACCTGGACCCCCAAGACCGCGCACCCAAAGACGCCTGTGGCGTCTTCGGCGTCTGGGCGCCAGGCGAGGAAGTTTCCAAACTCACCTACTACGGGCTGTACGCGTTGCAGCACCGCGGCCAGGAGTCCGCGGGCATCGCGGTCAGCGAGGGCAGCCGCATCCTCGTCTACAAGGACATGGGCCTGGTGGCCCAGGTCTTCGACGAGTCGGTGCTGGGCACCCTCCGCGGCCACCTGGCCATCGGCCACTGCCGTTACTCCACCACCGGTTCGAGCGTGTGGGAGAACGCGCAGCCGACCCTCAGCTCCACCGAGGTCGGCGGGCTCGCGCTCGCGCACAACGGCAACCTGATCAACACGCCGGAGCTGGCCGAGCGCCTGGCTCCCGGCTCCACCCGGGCGACCACCGACACCGAGATCCTGGCCTCGCTGCTCGCCCAGGATCGCACGCGTTCCATCGAAGACTCGGCGGCCGAGCTGCTGCCGCAGGTCAAGGGCGCGTACTCGCTGGTGTTCATGGACGAGAAGACGCTCTACGCGGCCCGCGACCCGCAGGGCATCCGCCCGCTGGTCCTGGGCCGCCTGGAGCGCGGCTGGGTGGTGGCCTCCGAGACGGCGGCCCTCGACATCGTGGGTGCCACGTTCGTCCGCGAGATCGAGCCCGGCGAGCTGCTCACCATCGACGAGGACGGCGTCCGGTCCCGCCGGTTCGCCCTGCCCGACCCCAAGGGCTGCCTGTTCGAGTACGTCTACCTCGCCCGTCCCGACACCACGATCGCGGGCCGCGGCGTGCAGGTCACCCGGGTCGAGGTCGGCCGCGTGCTGGCCCGCGAGCACCCGGTCGAGGCCGACCTGGTCATCCCCACGCCCGAGTCCGGCACCCCGGCCGCCGTCGGCTACGCCGAGGAGAGCGGCATCCCCTACGGCCAGGGCCTGGTGAAGAACTCCTACGTGGGCCGCACGTTCATCCAGCCCTCGCAGACCATCCGCCAGCTCGGCATCCGGCTCAAGCTCAACCCGCTGCGCGAGGTCGTCGCGGGCAAGCGCCTGGTGGTCGTCGACGACTCGATCGTGCGCGGCAACACCCAGCGCGCCATCGTGAAGATGCTGCGCGAGGCGGGGGCGCGCGAGGTGCACGTCCGCATCTCCTCGCCGCCCGTGGCCTGGCCGTGCTTCTACGGCATCGACTTCGCGACCCGCGCCGAGCTGATCGCCGGCTCGCTGTCGGTCGAGGAGATCCGGGCCTCGCTGGGCGCCGACTCGCTGGGGTACATCTCCCTGGAGGGCCTGACCAAGGCCACCACCATCCCCGCCGAGCGGCTCTGCCGGGCCTGCTTCGACGGCTCGTACCCGATCCCCATCGACCAGGACAACGTGGGCAAGTTCGTGTTGGAGAGCAAAGCGTGAGTACCTACGAGGCCGCCGGCGTCGACATCGAGGCGGGCGAGCGCGCCGTCACCCTGATGAAGGACAAGGTGGCGCGGGCCCGCCGGCCGGAGGTGGTCGACGACGCCAGCGGCTTCGCCGGGCTCTTCGACGCCTCGGCGCTGCTGCGTTACCGGCGTCCGCTGCTCGCCTCCTCCACCGACGGCGTGGGCACGAAGGTCATGATCGCCCAGCGCTACGGCAAGCACGACACGATCGGCATCGACCTGGTCGGCATGGTCCTCGACGACCTCGTGGTCTGCGGGGCCGAGCCGCTGTTCATGACCGACTACATCGCCGTCGGCAAGGTCGTGCCCGAGCGCGTCGCCGAGATCGTCGGCGGCGTGGCCGAGGGCTGCCGGCTGGCCGGCGCGGCGCTGGTCGGCGGCGAGACCGCCGAGCACCCGGGCGCCATGGGCCCCGACGAGTACGACCTGGCCGGAGCCGGCACCGGCGTGGTCGAGGCCGACGCCATGCTGGGCCCCGACCGGATCCGCGAGGGCGACGCGGTCCTCGGGCTGGCCTCCTCCGGCATCCACTCCAACGGCTACTCGCTGGTTCGGCACGTGCTGCGCGAGGCGTCGCTGTCGCTCGACGCGGTGCTGCCCGAGCTGGGCCGTCCGCTGGGCGAGGAGCTGCTGGAGCCGACCCGCGTCTACTCGCTCGACTGCCTCCACCTGGCCCGCACGACCGAGGTGCACGCCTTCGCGCACATCACGGGCGGCGGCCTGGAGGCCAACCTGTCGCGGTCGCTGCCCGGCCACCTCGACGCGCTGCTCGACCGGTCGTCCTGGACCCCGCCGGCGATCTTCGGCGTCCTTGCCGGGCACGGGCAGATCGCCCAGAAGGACATGGACCGTACGTTCAACCTCGGCGTGGGCATGGCGGCCGTGGTGGCGCCCGGCTCGGCCGACGAGGCGATCCGGCTGCTCGCCGAGCGCGGTCTGCACGCGTGGGTGCTGGGCGAGATCGTCCAGGGTTCGGGCCAGGCCCGCTACCGCTGACCCGAAGGGGGCCGGCTCGACCCCGGCCCCCGTTCAGCCGGTCTTGTGCCGCTGGTAGTGGCGGGCGACGCGCACCCGGTTGCCGCACAGCTCCGGTGAGCACCAGCGCCGCCGGGGGTGGGCGGGCAGGAAGATCATGCGGCACCGGGGCCCCTCGCAGGCCCGGATCCGGCTCGCCGCCGGATCGGTGAGCAGGTCGGCCGCGGCCTCGGCGAGCTGCGCGATCAGGCGGGCGAGCCGGTCGCCGTCCCTGCGCGCGCCCTTGGTGAGCCCGCCGTCCGTGACGTCCAGCTGCCCGTACGCGGGCGCGGCGCGCATCGCGTCGTTGATCGCCCCGACCGCCTCGCCGGCCGGTCTCTCGCCCCGGCGCACGGCGTCGACCGCCGCCGCCACGTGCGCCCGCAACTCCCGGACCGCGCCCAGGTCGTCCGCCGTGTACGGCCCCCCGACGGAGGTCAGCCGGCCCGCCTGACGATCGAGCCAGTTCCCGAACACGTCGGGCGTGTCGAGGACGTCGAAGTCCTCGGCCCGGGTGTTCACCAGGTCCAGCGCGAGCGGCTCACCGATCAGGAACTCCATGGTTCCTAATGCTACATCTCCCCCTTGACCTGTTAGAAGTCTGCCCGCTATAACTAACGCATCATTGCGCGAGAAAGGCATTAGGCATGGAGATCCCGGAGATCCGCCACGGTTTCGTGGACGTGGAAGGCGTGCAGGTGTTCTACCGGGAGGCGGGCCCGCGCGACGGCATCCCCGTGCTCCTGCTGCACGGCTTCCCCTCGGCCTCCCACCAGTACAGACGCCTGATGGACGCGCTGGGCACGCGCTACCGCCTGATCGCGCCGGACTATCCCGGCTTCGGCCACACCGAGGCCCCCGGCGACTTCGTCTACTCCTTCGACCGCCTGGCCGACGTGGTCGAGGGTTTCGTGCAGAAGATCGGCCTAGACCGCTTCGTCTGGTACGCCTTCGACTTCGGCGGCCCCGTCGGCTTCCGCCTGGCCACCCGGCACCCCGAATGGATCGCCGGCCTGATCGTCCAGAACGCCAACGCCTACGACGAGGGCCTGTCGGACCTGGCGCGCACCACCATCCACGCGCCCGCGGAGAGCCTGGGCGACCTGTTCACCCTGCCCGTCACGCGCGGCCAGTACGAGGGCGGCGCGTCGGACGTCTCAGCGGTCGCACCCGACGGATGGACCCTCGACCAGCACTTCCTGGACCTGCCCGGACGCCGGGAAGCCCAGCTCGCGCTCTCGCTCGACTACCGCTCCAACCTCGCGCTCTACGCCGACTGGCAGGCATGGCTGCGCCGCCACCGGCCGCCCACGCTGATCGTGTGGGGCCGCAACGACGCCTTCTTCCCGGAACCGGGCGCGCACGCCTACCTGCGGGACCTGCCGGACGCCGAGCTGCACGTGCTCGACACCGGGCACTTCGCGCTGGAGGACAGGCTCCCCGAGATCGCGCCGCTGGTCGCGGGCTTTCTCGACCGCACGCAAGCGTGACGAAAGCCCCACGGTTGCCCGTGGGGCCCGACGCTCATGAACGAGGATCCGGCACATGCCGGATCCTCGGCCACGTCACTCTGAAGAACGGCTATCGGCGACCGGGACGGCCGTCTTCGTCGTCCCCGGAGCCGTAGTCATCGGCGTAATCGGCATAGCGATCCGCCAGCTCATCGTTGAGGTCGTCGGCGTCGTCATTGCTGGAGTCTCCGACCCCGAGTTCGTCGCGCAGACGGTCAAGATCCGTGCCACCGCTGTTGTACTTCAGCTGGCGAGCAACCTTGACCTGCTTGGCCTTTGCTCGGCCGCGCCCCATTGGCTCGACCCCCTCGTGTGGGGTCGTCCCCGACCCCTCGTCGCTAACGCACCACACACTGACGCCGCCTGACTTTGGACGTCAGCCTATCGTTCGCCTATTACCGTACCTGTTTTGTGCCCAGCTCGGTACGTCGTATGGGCGTGGGGCGTCAGTGGCCCAGCCAAATGGCCCTAATACGCCCGACTTCCGACATTCTGCGCTCAGCTAGCCTATCCGCTGCCACAGCCGGCGGAACGCCCTCGTCCGCCGCGATCCCGAAGATCTTCAGAGTCGTGTCGTAGATCTGGGCCGCCTTCGCCCTGGCGCGGTCCATGCTGAAGCCCTCGATCTCGTCGGCGACCTGGATGACGCCGCCGGAGTTGACCACGTAGTCGGGCGCGTACAGGATCCCGCGGTCGGCCAGCTGCTTCTCGACGCCGGGATGCGCGAGCTGGTTGTTGGCCGCGCCGCAGACGATCTTCGCCCGCAGACCGGCCACCGTGGCGTCGTCGAGCGCGCCGCCCAGCGCGCAGGGCGCGAAGACGTCGATGTCGGACGTGGTGAGCGCCTGGGCGTCGGCGACCACCTCGACCTCCGGATGCCGCTGGCGCACCCGCTCGACGGCCCGCGGGTCGACGTCGCAGATCACGACCTCGGCGCCGTCCTCGCGCAGGAGGTCGACCAGGCGGTGGCCCACCTTCCCGACTCCCTCGACGCCGACCCGCCTGCCGTGCAGCGACGGCGTGCCGAAGACCCGTTCGGCCGAGGCGCGCATGCCCTGGAAGACGCCGAACGAGGTCAGGACCGAGGAGTCGCCGGCACCGCCGTGGGCCAGGGTGCGGCCGGTGACGTGGCGGGACTCGCGGGCGACGACGTCCATGTCCTCGCTGAAGGTGCCGACGTCGCAGGCGGTGATGTAGCGCCCGCCGAGCGACTCGACGAACCTGCCGTAGGCGCGCAGCAGCGCCTCGCTCTTGACCTTGGCCGGGTCGCCGATGATGACGGCCTTGCCGCCGCCGAGGTCGAGGCCGGCCAGGGCGTTCTTGTAGGACATGCCCTTGGCCAGGTTGAGCACGTCGGCCAGGGCCGCCTGCTCGTTCTCGTACGGATAGAACCTGGTGCCGCCGAGCGCGGGCCCGAGGGCCGTGCTGTGGACGGCGATGATCGCACGCAGGCCGCTCTGCTCGTCGGCGCAGAAGACGACCTGCTCGTGGACGTCCTTGTGGGACGTGCCGAAGACGTCGGTCACGGTAGTGACTCCCTGTCCGGTCCACCGCTCCTTCGCGGCGGAGGTCACTCTCAGACTAGTGAGCCCGACGGTGCGCGCAGGTGCTCTTCGTGACACGATGCCTCCGTGCTGCCCTATGCCGCCTACCTCCGCGTCTATGAGCCACTGACCGCGTTCGCCGAGTCCGAGCGCAAGCTGTGGGCCGACTACGCCGACTCACGCGACCGTCCGCGCCGGGCGAACGCGCTCAACGCGGAGCACAGCGAGTCGGTCATGCGCCTGCTCGGCATGCCCCCTCAGCCCGTTCCCGCCCAGGAGAGCCCCAATGCCTATCTGCGGCGTGTTGAGGACCGTTTGTACGTATGTCCCTGGCAGACGCGTCTGCGGTCGTGGCTGGCCTTCTCAAGGCTTCGTGGCGCCACTCCCGTGAAGCTGATGGACCGGCTCGTGCCCAAGGCCATTGCCGAGCAGACGGCCGACGACTTCGACCGGTTCAAGCGCCGGGCCGGTTCGTCCGCCTTGCGTACGCACATTCGCACCACGGCGTGGCATGTGCCGCCATCGTGGTTCGTGCCGTTTGATGGGAACGAGCGCTGGCTGGTGCTCGGCTCCTCCACCCCGGGACAGGACGTGACGACCACTACGGGCCGTAACCTCATCTACGTCACCTCCATGGCGCAGGCCAGGAGGCGGGCGGCCCGCGCCCTCAACGTGATGCGCCGGCACCTCGGCGACGCGTCGTCCAACTTCGACGTGGAGGACATCGCGCGCTGGCTGGAGGAGTTCCACCCGCACTCGCTGGTCGAGCTCGACTACGGCGGCCTGGTCCACCTGATGAACGACGACGCCCTCCAGGCCGACCAGTCGGTTGCTGAGCTTTCGGCCGCTTTGACCGGTCTGGACACGGGTCAAGAAGAACTTGCCTATGCCATGTACCAGCGCGTCATCCTTCGGTGGAAGTCAATGCAACAGCTGGAATCCGCCAACTGATTCCCAAAACAACCGTCTGACCTGCATGAGTAGGTCACGTCTCGCGGCTGCTCTCTTCTGCGAACTGAGTAGTTTGCCGTTTTCACTGCGATACCACGAACCGTGTCGCTAGAATCACCGAGCGTGACATCGCCATGGGGGCGGGCAGTTGGGTCAAAGAAGGGCTCGCCAATCGCTCTGCGTGGCGGTATGGTCACATCGGGTGATGCCGCATATGGCTCAGAAAAGCCGCACGCTCTGCGCCATAGGGGGACATCCGTGACACGCGCAAAGGCAGTCACAGGATCGCTAAGCCGGTCCACACGGAGGAGAGGCCGCACAAATGTCAGCTCGTACACCCGAGGCCGAGCCACTGCTCACGCCCGCTGAGGTCGCGACCATGTTCAGGGTCGACCCCAAGACCGTTACGCGGTGGGCCAAGGCGGGCAAGTTGACGTCGATTCGTACCCTCGGCGGTCATCGGCGTTACCGGGAGACCGAGGTTCGCGCACTGCTCGCGGGCATTCCGCAGCAGCGTTCCGAGTAGTCGCAAGGGTCGTCACGAACCTCAGGGGGGTTGAGGGTGGACCAGGTACGCTTGCCCGGTCCACCGACGTGACGTCGCACGGGGAAGTTGGCGTCGCCCGCCCGGCGCCACTCTTCCCCCGCTACCCCAGTTGCTCGCCGGTGAGCACGTCGAGCAGCTCGCCGACCTCGCCGTCGTAGGCGGCGGCCACGCCGAGCAGGGCCACCATGTGGTCGACGAGCATCTTCTCCAGGATCGGTCGCTCGACGTCGCGGTGCTCCAGCCAGTCGAGGCCGGCCGTCTCCACGGAGGCGATCCACGAGCGCAGCGTGGTGCGCAGCACCGGGCTCGGCTCCTCGACGCGCATCTGCTTCTGGATGAGGCGGAACAGCCTCCGGCGCACGCCGTCGACGATCTCCCCGACCTCGCCCGCCCGGTTGGCGGGCCCCCCGCGCAGCAGCGCGGCGAAGCCGGCGGCGTGCTCCTCGACGAAGTCGAAGTAACGCCCGAGGCCCGCGGCCAGCTCGTCGAGCGGCCTGCCGCCCTCGGCCGGGCGCAGCCGCGACTCCAGCTGCTCGGCCGCGCTCCTCAGCGCGGCCACGTAGAGCTCCTGCTTGCCGCCGAAGTAGTGGTAGACCAGCGCCCGCGAGGCGCCTGCCGCGGAGGCGACGTCGTCGATCGAGACGTCCTCGGCGTCACGGGTGCTGAACAGCTCCAGCGCGGCCGCCATGAGCTCCTCGCGACGGCGGTCCACACTCAGCCTTCGGCGTGCGGGGCGTGCCGTCTCGGCTGACTTCCCGGGTGTCACACCTGCACAGTATCCGACGGCATGCCCAATAGCGGACGTGTGGCGAATGGGTCAATATCAGGCTTCCCTAACCCGAAGCCGTACCCTGCGGCTTACTCGATCGTTTGGTGAGACAGGTGCCCATATCCGCATCGCGGGGGAGACACATGTCAGGACCGCCCGTCAACACTTCAACCATCGCCGAGCTCCGCGAGGTAGAGCCATTGCCTCGGCCACGACCCACCATCCGCAACGTCGCCGAGCGAGCCGGCGTCTCGAAGTCGCTGGTCTCACTCGTGCTGCGCGGATCCCCGCACGTGAGCGAGCATCGGCGGCAGGCAGTGCTCCAGGCGGCGCGCGAGCTCGGCTACCGGCCGAACGCCGTCGCGCGCAGCCTGGTGGAAGGACGTACACATCTGGTCGGGGCGCTCGTCGCCGACCTGCACAACCCGTTCTACGCCGAGTTCCTCGACGGCCTGCAGGAGAGCCTGCACGGCGACGGGCTGCGCATGCTGATCGGGAACAGCCAGTGGGACCCGGCGTTCGAGGACGAGGCCGTCGAGGCCTTCCTGGAGCTCCGGGTCGACGGGCTGGTGCTCTTAGGCATCGCGCCGACCAGCGAGACGCTGATCGAGGCCACCGCCTACACCCCGACCGTCGTCGTAGGGGAACGTGACATCGAGCTGGACGGCGTCGACATCGTGGTCGACGACGACCGGCTCGGCGCCCGGCTGGCCATCGACCACCTGGTGAACCTGGGGCACAAGCGGATCGCGCACATCGAGGGCCCCCGGTCCTCGCGCTGCGAGGGCTACCTCGTGGCGATGCGCAGGCATTCGCTGGCCCCGTACATCATGGTCGAGGCGGCGGACGCGACCGAGGAGGGCGGCCGCGAGGCGGCGATCGCCCTGCTGACCCGCGACCCGCGGCCGACGGCCGTGTTCGCGGCCAACGACGTGGTGGCGCTGGGCGTGCTGGCCGCCGCGGCCGAGCTGGGGCTGCGGGTGCCGGACGACCTGTCCGTGGTCGGCTACGACAACACCCACCTGTCGGCCTCCCGGCACATCTCGCTCACCTCGGTCGACCAGCCGCGCCGTGCCATGGGCAGGTCGGCGGCCGCGCTGCTGAGCGACAGGATAGGCGAGCCGGCCAAGGGCGCCCGGCTGCGCGAGATCCAACCCGAGCTGATCGTGCGCCGCAGCACGGGACCCGCCTGAGGGGATATCTGCCGGTTGCGCTGCCGTTGCGGGCCTTTATGGGCGCCGCAATGGCACGGCGGGCCAATGCGCAGGTCTCTCGTCAGCAAGCCCGCCCAAAGCCTGGGTCAAGCCGTACGGCAGCGTCGCCGGACGGCGGTTTACTCGTCAGGGTCATGCTAATTGTGGCCGAATCTGGTTCGGTCACGATCTGATCCGGGGGACAGTCATGCGTGATCCAGAACTGGTGTCCTGCGCCCAGCGCGCGGCGGCCGAGCTCGAACGCGCCTGGGGGCACTGGCGGGCGGGCAGGGGGCGGGGCACCGACGTCGGCGCCGAGTCCGTCGCCAGCTACGTGGCGCATTCCCTCGACCATCCGTGGGGCCGCCCCCGCGTCGTCCTCGGCCTCGACGCCGAGGACGCGCGGGAGCTGGCCGCCCTGCTCGAACGGCAGGAGGTTGGCGAGCACGTGTGGTGAAGCGGACGGCGAAACCGCCAGGCGGACCGTCGCAGCGGTCCCGATCCGGCACTTCGGCGGGGTCGCGGGCCGACTCGCAGGATTGCTGTTGATACGGGCCTGAACGCGTGGCTTCACGTAAGTTGGAGCTCATGCGTGCTCTACCAGCCACCGTCCTCGCCGTCTGCGGCCTGATCGCCTCCGCGTGCGGCGGCACCGAGCCTGGTGGCGCCGCGGCAGGTCAGGCCCCCTCCACCGTCCAGGAGACCGGCAAGGCGTCCGTCCAGGACGGGCCGACGGAGACGGCCACGGCGAAGCAGGCACCGCCCGGCGCCAAACCGCTCGCCGGCAAGGTCATCGTCATCGACCCCGGGCACAACGGCGCCAATTACCGCCATCCGGCCGAGATCAACCGCAAGGTCAACGTGCTGACCCAGATGAAGGAATGCGACACGACCGGCACGGCCACGAAGAGCGGTTACAGCGAGGCCGCCTTCACCTGGGACGTCTCCAACCGCATGGCGAAGATCCTTGAGCAGCGCGGCGCGACCGTCAAGCTGACCAGGTCGAGCAACGACGGCGTCGGCCCGTGCATCGACAAGCGGGCCGCGATCGGCAACAAGGCCCGTGCCGACGCCGCGATCTCGGTCCACGGCGACGGCTCGGACAACCCCTCGCACCGGGGATTCCACGTGATCCTCCCGAAGAAGATCAACGGGCCGGTCGACAAGGTCGTGGGCGCCTCGACCAAGCTGGGGATCGACGTACGCGACGCCTACCTCAAGGGCACCGGCATCCCCTACTCCAACTACGTCGGCACCAAGGCGCTGAACTTCCGCAACGACATCGGCGGGCTCAACCTCTCGACCGTGCCGAAGGTCCTCGTCGAGTGCGGCAACATGCGCAACGCCGTCGACGCGGCCAAGTTCCAGGACCCGAAGTTCAGGCAGCGGATCGCCTTGGCACTCGCGAACGGGATGCAGCACTATCTCGAAGCATGATTCCTCGCCCAGAGCTGCTCAGTGATCTTTCCGGCTCCTTCGAGCTGACCTCGGGCGCGACCGTCGCCGGTCCGTACGCGGACGCGGTACGTCGCGCGCTGCCCCTCCTCGACCTGCGCCCGGGAGACTCGGGCGAGATCGAGGTACGCCAGGATCCCGCGCTCGGCGCGGAGGCCTACCGGCTGACCACCGGGTCGCGGGGGATCGAGATCGTCGCCGGCGGGGCGGCGGGCGCGTTCTACGCCGCGCAGTCGTTGCACCAGTTGCTGCCGGACGCCTCCTACCGGTTCGCCGAGGGCGCGTCGTGGCCGGTGCCCGGGGTGCGGATCGAGGACGCGCCGCGGTTCGCCTGGCGTGGGCTGCACCTCGACGTGGCCCGGCATTTCTCCCCCAAGCGGGAGGTGCTCCGGCTGATCGACCTGATGGCCGTGCACAAGCTGAACCGGCTGCACCTCCACCTGGTCGACGACCAGGGCTGGCGGGTGGAGAGCCGGGCGTACCCACTGCTCCACGAGGTCTCCTCGCACCGGCCGCGCACGGCCACCAACTACTACCGGGAGCCGGAGGCGTACGACGACATCCCGCACGGCGGCTACTACACGCTGGAGGACCTGGCCGAGATCGGCGCGTACGCGCGGTCCAGGTTCGTCACGGTGGTGCCCGAGATCGACGTGCCGGGGCACGCCTCGGCGATCCTGGCCGCCTACCCGGCGCTCGGCGCCACCGGCGAGCCCTACGACGTGCTCGACCGGTGGGGCATCTCGCCGGCGATCCTGTCGCCGCTGCCGCCGACCGTCGAGTTCCTGATCACGATCTTCGACGAGATCATCGGCGCGCTGGGCGAGGTGCCCTTCTTCCACATCGGCGGGGACGAGGTCGTGCTCGACCACTGGGCGCAGTCGGCGCAGATCACGGCCTACCGCGAATCGCTGGGGCTGTCCACGGTGCCCGACCTGCAGGCGTGGTTCCTGCGTCAGCTGGCCGACGCCCTCGCCGAGCGCGGCGCGCGGGCCGTGGTGTGGGACGAGGCGTTCGTCAGCGGCGGGCTGCGCCAGGACACCGTCGTCATGCCCTGGCGCGGCATGGGCGTCGGGCGGCGGGCCGCCGCGGCGGGCCACGACGTGGTCGCCACCCCGGTGTTCCCGCTCTACTTCGACTACGCCGAGGCGGCCTCCGCCGACGAGCCGATGGCCATCGGCGACACCACCACGGTGGCCGACGTGGCCGCGTTCGACCCGGCCCCCGCCGACTGGACGGACGAGGAGCGGGCGCGCGTCATGGGCGTGCAGGCCCAGCTGTGGACCGAGCGGGTGCCCGACCCCCGGACCGTCGACTACCGGCTCTGGCCGCGGTCGTGCGCGCTGGCGGAGGTGGCCTGGGCCGGCTCGGGCGGCGACGGGTTCGCCGAGCGGCTGGAGAGTCACCTGCGGCGGCTCGACGCCATCGGCGTGGAGTACCGGCCGGTGGCGGGCCCGCACCCGTGGCAGCGGCGGCGTCCGCACCGGCCGAGCGGCGTGAAGGTGAACGAGGTGATGGAGCGCATCGACGCCATGACGCACGACGCGGAGTCGACCAGGCCGAGCGTCTGACCGTCGGTCAGATGGGCGCGGGACGGTCGTTGAGTATGCGCTGGAACAGCACGTGGTCCTGCCACGCGCCGTCGATGCTGACGGCGCGTGGGGCCATGCCGTACTCCTCGAAGCCCGCCTTGCGCAGGACCGCCTGCGAGGCCTTGTTGTGCAGCAGCGTGCCGGCCTCCACCCGGTGCAGGCTCAGGTCCTCGTCGGCGGCCCGGCACGCCTCCAGCACCGCCTTGGTGGCCAGCCCCCGCCCGTTGTAGGCGGCGTCCACCCAGTAGCCCAGCGACGCGCTCTGGGCGGCGCCGCGGATGATGCTGTTCAGGTTCATCCTGCCCACGACGCGGTCGCCGTCCGTGAGCACCCACGGCATCACGAAGCCGGCCGCACGGTCCTCGGCCAGTCGTTCGAGGCGTGCGGCCTGGCCCGCGGGGGTGAAGAAGTCGGCCGGCCTGCGGGGCTCCCAGGGGCGCAGGAAGTCGCGGTTGCGGCGGTAGGCGTCGGCCAGCGCCCGCGCGTCGGACCTGGCGACGGGACGCATGACGACGTCGTCGGTGAGCTTCACCTCGGCATTGATCACGATTCCACGATAGGGGCCCTAGGCGGTGCGGCCGATCGCCTCGGTGACGGAGGACAGGCCGTGGCGGCGGACCCGGCGGGCGAGCTGCCGGTGGATGCGGGCGGCCCACAGCGGGCCGCCGTAGATCCAGCCGGTGTACCCCTGGACCAGGGTGGCCCCGGCCAGCAGGCGCTCCCAGACGTCGTCGACGTCCTCGACGCCGCCCACGGAGACCAGCGTGAGGCGGTCGCCGACCTTGGCGCGCAGCCGGCGCAGCACCTCCAGCGAGCGCCCCTTGAGCGGACGCCCGGACAGGCCGCCGGTCTCGCCGCCGTGCCTGATGGTGGTGTTGGTCGCGATGATGCCGTCCAGGCCCAGCTCCACGGCCAGGTCGGCGACCGCGTCGACGTCTTCGTCGGCCAGGTCGGGGGCGATCTTCACCAGCAGCGGCGTACGGCGCGGCGTCGCGTCGGCGACCTCCTTGACCGCGACCAGCAGCGGGCGCAGCAGCTCGACCGCCTGAAGGTTGCGCAGGCCGGGCGTGTTGGGCGAGCTGACGTTGACCACCAGGTAGTCGGCCAGCGGGGCCAGCTCCCTGGCGCCGGTCACGTAGTCGGCCACCGCCTCGGACTCCGGCACCACCTTGGTCTTGCCGATGTTCACCCCGACCACGACCGGCACCCCGCGCGTACGGCGCAGCCGCCGGGCGGCGGCGCGGGCGCCGGAGTTGTTGAAGCCCATCCGGTTGATCACCGCCCGCTCCCCCACCAGCCGGAACAGGCGCGGTTGCGGGTTGCCGGGCTGGGCGTGCGCGGTGATGGTGCCGACCTCGACGTGGCCGAAGCCGAGCGCGGCGATCGCCTCGGCGCAGGCCGCGTCCTTGTCGAACCCGGCGGCCAGGCCGAACGGGCCGGGGAAGTGCACGCCGAACGCGGTCACCCGCAGGACCGGGTCGTGCGGGGCGAACGCTCGGTGGAGCAGCCGCTTGAGCAGGGGCAGCCGGGCGAGCACGGCCAGGCCCTTGACGGTGAGACGGTGCACGGCCTCGGCGTCGAAACGCCGCAAGACCTGCGTGAACACGAGGCGATACATCACGGGTCAGGCTACCAATCCCGCCTCGTGGGCGATGATCGCGGCCTGGACGCGGTTGCGCACGTCGAGCCGGGTCAGGATCGTGCTCACGTACGCCTTCACGGTGCCCTCCACGATGTGCAGCCGCTTGGCGATCTCCGCGTTCGACAGGCCCGCGCCGAGCAGCGCGAGGACCTCCCGCTCGCGGTCGGTGAGCACGCCGACGCGGTCGCGGGCCTCGGCCTCGCGGGCCATCCGGCCGCCGCCGAGCTGGGCGATCACGCGCTGGGCCACCTTGGGCGACAGGTACGCCGCGCCGTCGGCGACCGCGTGGATGCCGGCGATCAGCTCGCGCGGGTCGCCGGACTTGAGCAGGAACCCGGCGGCCCCCACCTCCAGCGCCCTGGCGATGTAGTCGTCCTCGCCGAACGTGGTCAACATCACCACGGCCGTGGCGGGCGCGACGCGGCGCAGCTCGGCCGCGGCGGCCAGGCCGTCGAGGCGCGGCATGCGGATGTCGAGCAGCGCGACGTCGGGACGGTGGCCGATGGCCAGGTCGACGGCCTGTCTGCCGTCGCCTGCCTCGGCGACCACCTCCAGGGCCGGGTCGGAGTCGAGGATCGCCCTGACCCCGGCCCGGATCATGGCCTCGTCGTCGGCGAGGAGTACGCGGATCACGCCCTCTATATTGCCGACATGGCACAAGTGAAGGTTTACGGGCGTCGTGACGTGTGGGCCGGACGGCAGCGGGAGATCTCCGATCTGCTGCAGTCGTGCCTGGTCAGCGCGTGGGTCGTGCCCGAGGAGAAGCGGTTCCACCGGTTCCTGCTGCTGGACGCCGACGACTTCGTCTGCCCGGGGCGCAGCGCGAACTACCTGATCATCGAGGTCGTGTGCTTCACGGGACGCAGCGACGACGCCAAGCGCGCGCTGATCCGGTCGATCTACGAAAAGTCGGGATACGACCCCGAGGATGTGGAGATCACGATCATTGAGATGCCCAAGGTGAACTGGGGAATCCGGGGCCTTCCGGCCGACGAGCTGACGCTGCCGTACAAGGTGGAGGTCTAGCGTCAAGGGTGGCCTGGGGCGGGCGGTATGGTCCGAGTCATGAGCACTCACTATGACGTCGTCGTTCTCGGCGCGGGTCCGGGAGGATACACGGCCGCCGTCCGCGCCGCCCAGCTCGGGCTGCGTACCGCGGTCATCGAGGAGAAGTACTGGGGTGGCGTCTGCCTGAACGTGGGCTGCATCCCGTCCAAGGCGCTGCTGCGCAACGCCGAGCTGGCCCACATCTTCCACAACGAGGCCAAGACGTTCGGCATCAGCGGCGAGGTGAGCTTCGACTACGGCGCGGCCTTCCAGCGCAGCCGCAAGGTCGCCGACGGCCGGGTCAAGGGCGTTCACTACCTGATGAAGAAGAACGCCATCACCGAGTACGACGGGCGCGGCACCTTCCTCGACGCCAACACCCTGCAGGTCAACGATGAGACGATCACGTTCGACCACTGCATCATCGCGGCCGGGGCCACCACCAGGCTGATCCCGGGCACGCAGTTGTCGGAGCGGGTGGTGACGTACGAGGAGCAGATCCTCACCGAGAACCTGCCGCGCAGCATCATCATCGCGGGCGCGGGCGCGATCGGCGTGGAGTTCGCGTACGTGCTGCACAACTACGGCGTCAAGGTGACGATCGTGGAGTTCCTCGACCGGGTCGTGCCGCTGGAGGACGAAGAGGTCTCGGCCGAGCTGGCCAAGCGCTACAAGCGGCTCGGCATCGAGGTGCTGACCTCGACCCGCGTCGACGGCATCGAGGACACCGGCGGCTCGGTCAAGGTCACCGTCACCCGCGACGGCCAGACCCAGGTGCTCGAGGCCGACAAGGTCATGCAGGCCATCGGCTTCCAGCCGCGCGTCGACGGCTACGGCCTGGAGAAGACCGGCGTGCAGCTCACCGAGCGCGGCGCGATCGCCGTCGACGGCCGCTGCCGCACGAACGTGCCCCACATCTTCGCCATCGGCGACGTCACCGCCAAGCTCATGCTGGCCCACGCCGCCGAGTCGATGGGCATCATCGCCGCCGAGACCATCGGCGACGCCGAGACCATGGAGCTCGACTACGTGATGATCCCGCGGGCCACGTACTGCCAGCCGCAGGTGGCCAGCTTCGGCTACACCGAGGCGCAGGCCCGCGACCTGGGCTACGACGTCAAGGTGGCCAAGTTCCCCTTCACGGCCAACGGCAAGGCCCACGGCCTGGGCGACACCGCCGGGTTCGTCAAGATCATCAGTGACAACACCCACGGCGAGCTGCTCGGCGCCCACCTGATCGGCCCCGAGGTCACCGAGCTGCTGCCGGAGCTCACGCTGGCCCAGCAGTGGGACCTGACCGTGCACGAGGTCGCGCGCAACGTGCACGCGCACCCGACGCTCGGCGAAGCGGTCAAGGAGGCGATCCACGGCCTCGCGGGCCACATGATCAACATGTGATCCCGTCGCGCGGATGCGCATCCCGGTGCTCGTCCATCGGGATGCATCCGGCCGGGTCAGGCCCAGACGTAGAGGGCGACGCCCAGCAGCGCCACGGCCAGCGCCGAGGCCCAGCCGCGCAGCGTGTTCCACCGGGTCCAGCGCGGCGCGTACGCCTGCCAGGCCAGGTCACCCGCCTCCAGGGCGTTGTTCATCGGCACGTTGATCGCGGCCGTGACGGCGATCGAGCCCAGGAAGTAGACGACGGCCGCCGCGAACGCCAGGACGGCCGGCCCGCCGTCCCCGCCGATCAGCAGGAACACGCCGGCCAGCAGCGAGGCCACGGGCGCGAGCGTGAACGTGGACAGGAACCCCGGGTTCAGGATCTTCCTGTTCATGCTGCGCATGGCGGCCGCCGCGCCCTCCTCCCCCACGGCGTCCAGGCCGGGCATGACGGAGGTGGAGAAGGCGAAGAACACGCCCGCCATCAGCCCGTTCAGGACGAGGGCGAGCACCGAGGAGACGACCGCGAGTACGCTCACGTCCCTATGATCCCTTACGTCACCCTTGTCCAGAACGCTCGGCGATTCTCATTGAACGTTCATATATTCCTGAGATGTCTCTGAGACCGGAGGCCCACCGTGGTGCCCGTGCCTCCAACGAACGCGCAAACACAGATCGGACGGCTCGGGGCCGTCACGGTACGCCTGGGGCTCTTCGGGCTGGTCGCGCTGGGCATCCTGGGCGCCGGCCTGGAGCTGGCCTTCGAACGCCACTGGCAGTCCTGGCAGCAGTTCGTCCCCTGGGTGGCGCTGCTGGCGCTCGGGGCCGCGCTCGTGCTGCTGGCCCTGGACGCCTCACCCCTCACGCTCAAGGTCGTCCGCGGGATCGCACTGGTGGTGCTGCTCGCCTCCGCCTACGGCGTGTACGCGCACATCTCGGCCAACCATGACATGGGCGCCTTCGACCCGCGCCACGCCGACACCTGGCAGACCCTCTCGCCCCTCACCCAATGGTGGTACGCGCTGACCAAGTCCGTCGGCCCGGCCCCGCCGCTCGCGCCCGGCATGCTCGCCCAGAGCGCGCTCCTGCTGCTGCTGACCACGCTGGCCCCCGCCAGGGCCAGGGAGAACGCCTGATCACACCCCGCAGGCGGCCCGCACGTCGGCGACGAGCCGTTCGGCGGCGGCCACCGTACGGGTGATCTCCTCCGGCGTGCCGCCGACGGAGGCGAGCAGCGCCTGGGCCCGCTCGCCGAAGCCGGGGGGCGCAGAGGGCAGCCGGTCGGCGGCGGCGACCATGCCCTTCTCGTTGATCAGCCAGGCGCCGTCGGCCGCGTGCAGGGCGTGGCAGGCGACGCCGATCGCGCGGAACAGCGCCCCGGCGGCGTACACCGGGTCGCGCCCGGCGGCGCCGTATGCGGCGATCGTCAGCGAGAAGCCGGCCTCCCACAACCCCTGGACCAGCGCCTCGCGCAGCGCGGGCGGGTACGCGGCCGTCTCGGCGCGCAGGGCCGCCAGCTCGCCGGACGGGTCGGCCAGCACCTTGCACAGCGCCACCTCGCCCGCGTAGGCGTGGGAGTAGAAGCCCAGCGGGTGGCCAGGCTGGACGCCGATCTCGTACCGTCCGGCACGGCAGTCCTGCCAGACGCGGCGCACCCGGTCGAGGTCGCGGTAGATCCAGTCCACCCGCCACCCCTCGACGGTGAGCCAGCCGCCGCCGTCGACCCATGGCCCCCAGCCGCCGGGCTCGGTCACCTCGGTCGGCTCGCCGGTCATCTCCCGGGCGAGGGCGCGCAGGTCGCCGACGGCGAGCGGCCCCCGGTAGTACAGGCCCAGATCGATGTCGGAGTCGGGCCGGTGCGTGCCGCGCGCCCGGCTGCCGCCGAGCGCGACCGCCACCACGCCGGGCACCTCGGCCAGCTTCGCCGCGATCTCCCGCAGCCGTTCGTCACGCATGCCGGTCCGCCATCCGTCCAACCTACCGAAGGACCAAATCGCATATTTCCGAACCACTCCGGCATTTTCCGCGTCACACTCAAGCACAGCCCGGTGTGTGATCCATGAGACTGGAGAGACCGAAGTGGCGTCAGGTCGCAAACTCGTAGCCATGGCCGTGATGACGGCCGCCGCGCTCACCACGGGAGGGGCCGTGGCCCGGGGCGAGGCCCGCCCGGCCGCCGCCGCCGTTCAGGAGCCGGCCCCCGTGACCACCACCGCTCTGACCACCACCCCCGCCGCCGTCGCCGAGCCCGCCTGCGTG
The DNA here is from genome assembly GCF_053596515.1 of Nonomuraea sp. NPDC001684. Classification (NCBI taxonomy): domain Bacteria; kingdom Bacillati; phylum Actinomycetota; class Actinomycetes; order Streptosporangiales; family Streptosporangiaceae; genus Nonomuraea; species Nonomuraea sp. NPDC001684. Next base: position 1,198 of record NZ_JBSFGJ010000026.1, on the reverse strand, counting down.
CGGGTCAAGGGCGCCGAGGTGTGCGTGGGCCCGGACGGCAGCGACCGGCCCGGCATCTGGGTCGAGGACACCCGCAACGACAAGCTGCACGCCGCCGTCGAGTACCACCTGAACGAGTACCTGGGCACCAAGTACGTCATCCACAACCTGGCCGGCAAGGGCGAGATCCGGGGCAACCGCGAGATCGGCAGGACGGTGACGTTCCGGGCCGCCGTGTACGAGGGCAACCACCGCGTCCGGGTGGGCCGCTGGAAGACCGTCCGCAACCTCACCAAATACCCGGTCAAGCGCGACACCGGCGTCACCCCGGCCGCCGCTCGGGGCCGTGCGGAGCTGTGCTCGTACACCAAGGGCGGGGCCAGTGTGTGCTTCCACGAGCGCGACACGTACGTCTTCGCCTGCGACACCAGGGCCGACGAGTACCAGGCACGCGCCGAGTACTTCGTGGCCGGCGACCCGACCGCCCGCTACGAGATCCACCAGCTCGCCGGCCTCAACACCTGCGGCAAGGCCGAGCACGGCGACCAGTCGATCAGCATGTACCGCGCGTCGGTCTACAACGGCTCCCACCGGGTCGCGACGCGGCAGTACAAATACAACTAGCTTGCAAGCGGCCCCGCAAGCCGATTGAAATCGGGCCAATGCACTGTGTGGTCATCCCAGAGAGGAAGGAACCCCTCGATGACCGCCTCCCGTACCGCCGCCGTCCTGACCGGTGTCGCCGCCGCAGCCCTGGTCGCGCTCGCCTCCTCCCCCGCCCAGGCCGCCTCGGCCGCCCCCTGGGGTCCCTACTACGCCCCTGGGCACGCCGCCAAGGCGACCGGCACGCTGAGCGCGACCGGCGAGGACCACGCCGACCTGCCGACCGCCGACGTGGTGCGGATCTCCGGCAAGCTGACCGACTCGACCCGCAAGGACTCCGCCTGCGGCTGGGCGGTGTTCCGCATCACCTACCGCGACGGGAGCAACCTGCCCAACAAGGAGCGCGGCATCCGCAACTGCTCCGCCAGCTCCGCCAAGCGGTTCTCCTTCGAGTACCACGACGTCTACCAGGTCGAGCTGAAGGTCTGCGCCGAGGGCAAGGGCTCCAAGCCGTCCCTGAACTGCCTGTACGCCGGCACCTGGAAGACCCTCTACCTGTCGAAGTGACCACCCCCGGCGGCGGCGTCCCGCCCATCCACCGATCGGTGGATGGGCG